>NZ_DAIUBO010000027.1:0-25037 GCF_036846665.1 Amaricoccus sp.
TGGCGCCGATGGTGCCGCATCTGGCCGAGGAGGTCTGGGCGCGGCTCGGCGGGGAGGGGCTAGTCGCGACGGCGCCCTGGCCGGAGGCGGATCCGGCGATGCTCGCCGAGGCGAGCGTGACCCTGCCGGTTCAGGTCAACGGCAAGCGCCGGGCCGAGATCGTGGTGCCTGCGGGTGCCGACCGCGCCACGATCGAGTCGCTGGTGCTGGCCGATGCGGCCGTGGTGCGGCTGCTCGATGGCGCGCAGCCGAAGAAGCTGGTGGTGGTGCCGGACCGGATCGTGAATGTGGTGCTGTGAGCGCCGGAGGCTGCTGCTCCTGCCGGCGCTGATGGCGCTCGGCGCCTGCGGCTTCACGCCGCTCTACGGCGAGGGCACGCCGGCGGCGGCGATGAACGGGCAGGTCACGGTCGATGTCGTCGAGGGCGAGGCCGGCTTCCTCTTGCGCGAACGGCTGACCGAGCGGCTCGGCCCGGCGGAGGATCCCGCCTATCGCCTCGCGATCGAGCTGACGCTCCAGCAGGTCGGGGTCGCGCTCACCCAGCAGAACGTGACCACGCGCTACAACGTCATCGGCACCGCCGCCTTCGCCGTGACGCCGGTCGGCGGCGGGCCGCCGGTGCTCGTGGACGAGGTGCGGGCGATCACCGGCTACAGCGCGCCTGAATCCTCCGCCGTCTCGGCCTTCGCGGCCCTGGCGGCGGAGCGCGCCGCCGGGCAGCGGCTGGCGGCGGAGCTCGCCGACCGGATCCTGCTGCGGATGGCGCTCCTGGCCGAGGACGGCGCGGCGTGAAGCTCGGCGGACGGGAGGCGCGGCACTTCGTGGAGCGCCCCGATCCGGACGGGGCGGGCGTGCTTCTCTTCGGCGGGGATGCGATGCGGGTCACGCTCAAGCGGCAGACGCTGGTCGCGGCGCTGATCGGCCCCGACGGCGTGGCCGAGATGCGGCTCGCGCGGATCGCGGCCGCGGATCTGCGACGCGACCCGGCGGCGCTCGACGACGCGGTGCGGGCGGCGGGCTTCTTTCCCGGTCCGCGGGCGGTGGTGGTGGAGGATGCCGGCGACGGGCTGGCGGAGTTGATGCGCAGGGCGCTCGCCGACTGGCGGCCGGGCGATGCGCAGATCGTGGTGACCGCAGGAGCCCTCAAGGCCGGCAGCCCGCTGCGCAAGGTCTTCGAGGCGGCGAAGAACGCGGTGGCGATCGGCATCTACGACGATCCGCCCGGCCGGGAGGAGATCGCCGCAGCGCTGGCCGCGGCGGGTCTCGGCGCTGTCGACCGCGCGGCGATGGGAGATCTGGAGAATCTCGCGCGCGGGCTCGGCCCGGGCGATTTCGCGCAGTTCCTCGCCAAGCTCGCGCTCTACAAGGCCGGCGATCCCGCGCCGCTCGGGGCGGAGGACATGGCGGCCTGTGCGCCGCGGGCGACGGAGGCCGACCTCGACCACCTGCTCGATCTGGTGGCCGAAGGGCAGGCGGGGCGGCTCGCCGTCGAACTGCGCCGCGCCGGGACGCAGGGAAGCGCGCCGGTGAAGCTGGTCATCGACGCAGGCCGGCGCTTCCGCACGCTGCTCGCGGCCGCCACAGCGGCGGAAGGCCCGGAGGCGGCGCTCGCACGGGTCCGGCCGCCGGTCTTCGGGCCGCGGCGGGCGCGGCTGGTCGCCCAGGCGCGCGGCTTCGGTGCCGAGCGGCTGGAAGCGGCGCTGGGCCTGATCACCGAGACGGATCTGGCGCTGCGCTCGGGCGGCGCGATGCCGGGGCTGGCCATGGTCGAGCGGCTCTTCGTCCGGGTCGCGATGCTCAGGCCGCGCTGAGGAGGGCCGGGATGTACCGGGTCATCGGCATGCTCAGCACCCGTGCGCTCCGGGTCGTCTGGGCGCTGGAGGAGCTCGGCCTTCCCTACCGGCTGGAGGAAGCGGCGCCGGCCTCGGCGGAGGCGCGGGCGCATAACCCCAGCGGCAAGGTCCCGGTCCTGATCGCCGAGGGCGTTGCGCTGACCGATTCGGTGGCGATCGTCCAGTTCCTCGCCGACCGGCACGGTGGCCTGACCTGGCCGGCGGGGAGCCTCGAGCGCGGCCGGCAGGACGGGTTCACGCAATTCGCCGTGGACGAGGTGGACGGGCCGCTCTGGACCGCCGCGAAGCACCGTTTCGCCTTGCCCGAGGCGCTGCGGGTGCCGGCGGTCAAGGCGACCGCCCGGGCCGAATTCGCCCGCGCCATGGCGGTCCTGGCGGAGAGCCTCGGCGGCAACGCCTTCGTGACCGGCGATCGCTTCACGGTTCCGGACCTGATCCTGGGACATTGTGCCGGTTGGGCCGTCGCCGCGCGGTTCGAGCTGCCCGAGGGTCTGGTGGGGGCGTATTTCGAACGGGTGCGGGCAAGGCCGGCATTGCGGCGGGCGATGGCGGCCCAGCCGGCCCGGCCCGCCCGCGCGTGACGGCCGTCACAGACCGAAGGGCCCGGGCGCGCGAAGCTCGGGGGGACTTCGGGGGCCGGCGCATCGGGCGCCGCACCAGCCGGAGCCGGCCCCTGGAGGCACCGCCATGTTCGCCACCACCGAGATGTTCGAGGGCATCGCCACCGCCGCCTTCTGCGGCCCGTCGCAGTTTCGCCGCCCGTCGCGGCGGCCCGTCTCCGGGGCGGCGTTGCCCGTCGTCCGGGCGGTGCGCGCGACGGTGCCCGGGCGCATCGTGCGCGATTGCATGAACCTGCATTGGGCGGCGGTCGCGACCGAGATCGGCTGCGCGCCGGATGCCATCGGCGAGCGGGACGGGACGGCCGGGCCGCATTTCGTCGCCTGCATCCTGTCGCTGGCACCGGGCGCCTTCGAGGGCGCGGCCCGGATCGGGCTGGAACCGGAGCTCTTCCCGACCGCGGCAAACGGCTGGCGCAGCGTCACC
Organism: Amaricoccus sp.; assembly: GCF_036846665.1. Taxonomy (NCBI): domain Bacteria; kingdom Pseudomonadati; phylum Pseudomonadota; class Alphaproteobacteria; order Rhodobacterales; family Paracoccaceae; genus Amaricoccus; species Amaricoccus sp. Next base: position 2,898 of record NZ_DAIUBO010000027.1, read on the forward strand.
CGCCTCGAGGGGCGCGGCGGATCGGGCGGGACGGTGGAACTGGTCTCGGCCTTCGGCGCCGGCCCGTCCGGTCGGAGCCCCGAGGGCGCGCGGACCCGGCTGCTCGCGGCGCGGGCCGCGTCAGCCCGCGAGACGGCGCGCGAGGAGGCGCTCGGCCTCGGGCGGCCGCCGGCCCTGGTCGTGCCGGTTTCCGGGACGCCAGATCCGGCCGGCGCCGGCCGGTTGCCGCTGACGGGCTGGATGAGCCTCTTCGACCGGGCCGAGGCCGCCGCCACGCTGCGGGCCCAGGCGCCGGTGGTGGCGGTATCGCGCGAGTTCCATTGCTGCGGCAGGGTGGAGGACGGCGATGCGGTCGAGCTTTCCTGCACCCCTTCCGCCGCGGATGCGCCGGAGGTCTCCTGCTTCGGCCATGCGGCGCGGCGCTCGGACGGCGCGATCGTCGCGACCTGCGAGACGCGGCTGATCCGCGAGGATGGCTTTGCGATCTCCGAGTGATGCGCATTCCGCCCGATCGACCCGGCCCGCCGACATCGGACACATCCCGGCGCGGTGACCCGTCCCGCGCCCCCGGCGCGCCGGCCCGGAGCAGCGTTTCACGTTGATACGCCGTTTAGACCATTGTTATTGCATGGGTTTTCATGATGTGGCCGCCGCGGAACGGGTTGTCGTGCCTTTGACGGTTCGGATTGCGCTCCTTTCCTCGTCGGATGGGGTCGGCGATCTCGGATGCGGCTTAAAGTCCAAGGCGTTGGCCGCAACGGGTCATCCCGGGGATCCGTTCCAGCGCGCCGCCGCCCGGCCGGCGTGGCGGCCGGTGGCGAGGCAGGCGGTCAGCAGGTAGCCGCCCGTGGGCGCGTCCCAGTCGAGCATCTCGCCGGCGGCGAAGGTGCCCGGGCGGGCGCGCAGCATCAGCCCGGCGTCGAGGCCCGAGCGCATCACGCCGCCGGCCGTGGAGATCGCCTCGTCGAGCGGGCGCGGGCCGTCGAGGGCGAGCGGGAGAGCCTTGAGCGCCGCCGCTAGGGAGGCGGGGTCACGGGGCGCATCGGGCGCGGATTCGCGCAGCAGCGCGATCTTGACCGGGGCGAGACCGAGCGCCCGGCGCAGGCGGTTGGAGAGGCTGGCCTTCGCCGGTTGCGCGGCTAGCCGGCTCGCGGCCTCCGCCTGGCTGCGGCCGGGGATCAGGTCGAGGGTCAGGGCGGCGCCCTCGCGCAGGAGCGGGCCGAGCGCGTAGATCCCGCCGCCTTCGACCCCGCGCGCCGAGACCACGAATTCCCCGAGCACCGCGCTTCCGCCGGCCATGAGCCGCACCGGCTTGACCGGCGCACCGAAATACCGGGCCATGGCCGGTGACCAGGCGCGGGCGAAGCCGACGTTGGAGGGCCGGAAGGGCGCGACCGGCACGCCTTCGGCCGCGAGGATCCCGGCCCAGGCGCCGTCCGAGCCGAGCCGGGCCCAGGAGCCGCCGCCGAGCGCCAGCACGGTGGCGCGCGGCGCGAGCCGGCGCGGCCCGCCGGGGGTGGCGAAGGTCACGACGTTTCCGTCGAAAGCGAGCCAGCGCCAGCGCGTGCGAAGGGCGACGCCCCGGCCCGCGAGACGCGCGAGCCAGGCGCGCAGCAACGGCGACGCCTTCATCTCGCGTGGGAAGACTCTTCCGGAACTGCCTGTGAAGACGGTGATTCCTAGATCGCCTGCCCATGCGGCGACCTCGCGGGGGCCGAAATCGGCGAGGAGCGGCGCCAGCCAGTCGGCGCCGGTGGCATAGGCGCGGCAGAAGGCCGCCGGATCCGCGTCCATGGTCAGGTTGAGACCCGACTTGCCCGCCATGAGAAGCTTGCGGCCGACCGAGGGCTTGGCCTCGGCGAGGACCACGCGGCGGCCGGCGGCGGCGAGCGCATCGGCGGCCATCAGCCCGGCCGGCCCGCCGCCGATCACCAGCGCGTCGATGGGTTCTGGATCCTGCATCCGGCCTTGCTCGCCCGGGCCGCGGCGACGGCGCCTATCCGGGCAGCGGATCGAGGCCGATGCGCGCGCGGATCGCGGGGTCGCGCAGGCTGACCTCCTGGCCGGCGAATTCGGCGGCATCGTCGGTGGCGAGCCAGACCAGCGCCCGCGCCGGCGCCTCGGCCGGGGCATGGGCGGAGAAGTCCATCTGGCTCACCGGGTTGATGCCGGAGGCGCGGATCTTCTTCTGCATGTCGGTGGCCACCGTGCCCGGCGAGAGGCTGATCGCGCGGATGCCGCGGCCCTTGGCCTCCAGATGCACGCAGCGGGTGAGCATGAAGGCGGCGGCCTTCGAGGCGCAATACTGGCTCCAGCCCTCGAGCGGGTTGTGCGCGGCCCCGGAGCCGATCGTGACGATCGTGCCGCCGCCCTGGGCCTGCATCACCGGAAGAACCGCGCGCATCCCGTTGTAGACGCCCCTGAAATTGATGTCGATGCCGCGGGAGAACTCGGCGGGATCCGACTTCGCCAGGGGGCCGATCGGCTCGATGACCCCGGCATTGTTGACCAGGACGTCGATGCGGCCGAAGGCGGCACGGGTCCGCTCCACCGCCGCCGCGACCTGGGCGAAGTCGGCGACGTCGCAGGTCATGGTTTCCACGGGCGCGGTCCGGCGCAGGCCCGCCGCGACGGCCTCGAGCGCGTCCTGCGAGCGGGCGAGGAGCATCAGGCCGGCGCCGGCCTCGGCCATGGCGGCGGCGGCCGCGGCGCCGATGCCGCGGCTGGCGCCGGTGACGATGACGGTCTTGCCCGAAAGCAGTCCCATGGCGTTCTCCCTGGTGCCTGGCGGGCGGGGTTCGGCCCGATCAAAGGCCCTCGCCGGAGGAAAGGCAAGGGTCATGACCCGCCATGGTTGCCAGCGTGCCGCATCGCGCCTAGATGGCTTCCGCCAGCCAGAGATCCGGAGCGAGCATGACCCCGACCAATGCGTTGCAGATCGTCGCCTCCGGCGCCGGGTTGGGCGGGCCGATCCGGCGTCCGCCTTCGGGATCGGGCTGAGCCCGTGGCCGATCTGGGGGATCTGACCGCCGCGCTTCTCGAGGCCGCGGCCCGGGCGGGGGCCGAGGCTTCCGACGCCCTCGCCGTGGCCGGCGACAGCCTCTCGGTCGTGCTGCGCGGCGGTGCGCTCGAGCAGGCCGAGCGCGCCGAGGGGGTGGAGATCGGGCTGAGGGTGCTGATCGGGCGGCGCCAGGCCTGCGTATCCTCCTCCGATACCCGGCGCGATACGATCGCGGCCATGGCCGAGCGCGCGGTAGCCATGGCGCGCGAGGCGCCCGAGGATCCGTTCTGCGGGCTGGCCGACCCGGCGCAGCTGGCGACGGGCTGGGATCTCGCGGCGCTCGATCTGGTCGACCTCGCCCCGCCGCCCGCGCCGAAGCATCTCGAGGCGGCGGCGCTGGAGGCCGAGGCGGCGGCGCTCGCGGTGCCGGGCGTGAGCAAGATGGACGAGGCGGGGGCGAGCTGGTCGTCGAGCCGCATCCATCTCGCGGCGAGCAACGGCTTCTCGGGCGGCTACGGGCGCACGAGCCATGCGGTGCAGGCCGTCGCGATCTGCGGCGAGGGACTCGGCATGGAGCGCGACCATGCCTTCGAGAGCCGGAGCCACGCCGCCGACCTGCCGGATCCCGCGGAGGTCGGCCGGCGGGCCGGCGAGCGCACCGCGGCGCGGGCAGGCGCCGCGAAGCCGCCGAGCGGCGCCTTCCCCGTGCTTTACGACGAACGGGTGGCGTCGGGCCTGATCGGCCATCTGGTGCAGGCGGTCAACGGCACCGCGATCGCGCGCGGCGCCTCCTGGCTGAAGGACGCGCGCGGCGAGGCGGTGCTGCCCGCGGGCATCGACCTGATCGAGGATCCGCTCCGCCCGCGCATCGGCGGCTCCAGGCCCTTCGATGCCGAGGGATTGCCGGTGGCGCGGCGTGCGCTGGTCTCGGACGGCGTGCTCCGGGGCTGGACGCTCGATCTCGCCACCGCGCGCAAGCTCGGCATGGCCAGCACCGGCAATGCCGCGCGCGGGACCGGCGCGCCGCCCTCGCCCTCCGCGGGCAATCTGGCGCTAACGCAAGGCGAGGTCTCGCGCGCGGCGCTCATGGCCGAGATGGGCACGGGGCTGCTGGTGACCGGGCTGATCGGGTCGTCGATCAACCCCACGACGGGCGATTATTCCCGGGGCGCCAGCGGGTTCTGGGTCGAGAACGGCGAGATTGCCCGCCCGGTGAACGAATGCACCATCGCCGGGAACCTGCGGGAGATGCTGATGACGATCCGCCCGGCCAACGACGCGCGGGCGCATCTCGGCCGGGTGGTGCCGAGCCTGCTGGTCGAGGGGCTGTTCATTGCCGGAGCGTGATCTCGCGCTTCTCGAGGAGGCGGCGCGGGCGGCGGGCGAGATCGCGCTGCGGCATTTCGACGGCGCCCGGGCGGCGACGGAGAAGCCGGGCGGGCAGGGGCCGGTCACCGCGGCCGACCTCGAGATCGACCGGATGCTGCGCGCGGAACTGACCGCCGCGCGCCCCGGCTACGGCTGGCTCTCGGAGGAGAGCGAGGACGGGACGGCGCGGCTCGGTGCCGAGCGGGTCTTCATCGTCGATCCGATCGACGGCACCCGCGCCTTCATCGCCGGGCGCAGCGCCTGGGGCTCTGCCCTCGCGGTCGCCGAGCGCGGCCGGGTGGTGGCGGGGGTGGTGCATCTGCCGCGGCTGGAGCGCACCTATGCCGCGGGCGCGGGGCTCGGGGCGCGGCTCAACGGGACCGCGATCGTGCCGAGCGGCCGCAGCGATCTGGCGGGGGCGCAGGTCCTGGCGACTGCGTCGCAGTTCGAGGCGCGGCACTGGCCGGGCGGCGTGCCCGATGTCGCGCGGCATTTCCGTCCGGCGCTCGCCTATCGGCTCTGCCTCGCCGCCGAAGGGCGGTTCGACGCGACCTTGACCTTTCGCGACGCCTGGGAATGGGATGTCGCGGCCGGGGCGCTGATCGCGCAGGAAGCCGGGGCGGCGGTGAGCGACCGGAGCGGCGGCGCGCTGCATTTCAACAACCCGGTGCCGCAGGTGCCCGGGGTGATCGTGGCCGGGCCGCGGCTGCATGCCGAGATCCTCGCACGCCGGTCGGCGGCATAGGCCCGGGCGGCCGGGGGGGAGGGAGGCGCCATGCCGAAAGATCGTCAGGGCAATGCGATGTCCGGCGCGACGCCGGAGGCGGCGGCGCTCTACGATCGGGCGGTCGAGGCCTTCAACCTCTTCCGCGGCGATCCGATCGGCCTGGCCGACGCGGCCGCCGAGGCGGCGCCGGATTTCGCCATGGCGCCGATCTTCAAGGCGCATCTCTATGCCCTGGCCACCGAGCCGGCGGCGAGCGCTGCGGCCAGGGGCCTGGTGGCTCGGGCGCGGGATTTGCGGCCGAACGACCGCGAGGCCTCGCATCTGGCCGCGCTCGACCAACTGCTGGCGGGCAACTGGACCGCGGCGGCGCTGGCGCTCGACCATCATTCGATGCGCTATCCCCATGACCTGCTGGCGCTGCAATCGGGGCATCTGATGGATTTCTTCCGCGCCGGCGCCCGCGACCTGCGCGACCGGATCGCGCGGGCGCTGCCGCAGTGGGACGAGGGCCGGCCCGGCTATTCGGTGCTTCTGGGCATGCATGCCTTCGGGCTGGAGGAATGCGGCGACTACTCGCGGGCCGAGGCGACGGGGCGGGAGGCGCTCGACCGCCAGCCGCTCGACGCCTGGGCGCATCACGCGGTGGCGCATGTCATGGAGATGCAGGGCCGCGCCGAGGAGGGCATCGCCTGGATGGCTTCCCGCGAGGCGCGCTGGAGCGGCGACGACGCCTTCTTCCGCATCCACAACTGGTGGCACAAGGCGCTCTATCATCTCGAGCTGGAGCAGGGCGCCGAGGCGCTCGCGCTCTACGACGGTCCGATCCGCGGCTCGCGGAGCCCGCTGGCGGTCAATCTCGCCGATGCCTCGGCGCTGCTCTGGCGCATCGCGATCGCCGGGCAGGACGTGGGCGACCGCTGGCAGGAACTGGCGCAGGCCTGGGGCGCCCATGCCGACGGAAGGCTCTATCCCTTCAACGACCTGCATGCGGCCATGGCCTATCTCGGGGCGGGGCGCGAGGCGGATCTCTCGCGCCTCATCGCGGCCTGTCGCGCCGATCCCGTGCCGGGATCGGAGGTGGCTTCCTGGACGCGGGCGACCGGGCTGCCGCTGATCGAGGGATTCGCGGCCTTCTGGCATGGCGAGCACGAGCGCGCGGTCTCGCTTCTCTTCGGGGCGCGGCAGATCGCCAATGCCTTCGGCGGCAGCCATGCCCAGCGCGACGTGATCGACTGGACCCTGACCGAGGCGGCGCTGCGCGGCGGCCTGCGCGGGGTCTCGGAGGCCCTCGCCAACGAGCGGCTGGCGCTTCGGCCGCACAGCCCGGTCAACCGGCGATTCCTCGGCCGGGCACGGGAGCTTCCGGGCCCTGCCGCTCGCTTGCAGGTGCCGTGACGCCCGGTCGGGGCGCCGCCGCCCGGCCCCTCAGTCTGCCGCCCATTCCGGCACCGGACATCGGGACTTCCGCGGCATTGATTTTGCCGGTGCTCCGGCTATGGTGCGCGCGGTCCAGCGGGGAGACCAAGATGACCCAGCGCCTGCATCTCGTGTTCGGCGGCGAGTTGACCGATATCCGGGGCACCGAATTCCGCGACGTGCAGAACATCGATGTCGTGGGCGTCTTCCCCAACTACGCTTCGGCCTACAATGCCCGGAAGGCCAAGGCGCAGGCGAGCGTCGACCATGCCGAGACGCGGTATTTCATCGCGCATCTGCACCGGCTGGTCGACGAGGAAGAGGCCGCGGGCCCGACCGAAGCGTTGGGCTAGGCCGGCGGCCGATGCGGCCCGCGCCGAATCGTTCGGCCCTTCTGGGGCTCTATCTCGCGCTGTCGGCCCGCGCCGGCACGGTGGCGCGCTCGCGGCTCCTCCGGCGGCAGGCCGAAGGCAAGGAGGATCCCCGCCGGCTCGACGAGCGCATGGGGCTGGCCGGGCGGGAGCGCCCGGAGGGCCGGCTCATCTGGTTCCATGCCGCCAGCGTCGGCGAGGCCGCGTCGCTTCTCGAACTGGTGCGGCGGCTGGCTGACGGGCGGCCGGACCTGACTTGCCTCGTCACCACGGTGACGGTCACCTCGGCGCAGTTTCTCGCCGGCAGGCTGCCCGAGGGATACATCCACCAGTTCGTCCCCGTGGATGTGCTTCCCTGGGTCGCCCGGTTCCTCGACCACTGGCGGCCCGATCTCGCGGTCTTCACCGAGAGCGAATTGTGGCCCGCGACGCTCTCGGAACTGCACCGGCGCGAGATCGCGACCTATCTGATCAACGCGCGCATCTCGCACCGCACCTACCGGCGCTGGCGGTCCGCGCGCGGGCTGGCGCGGGCGCTGCTGCGGCGCTTCGACCGGATCCTCGCCCAAGATGAACTGGCGGCCGAGCAGCTGACGGCGCTGGGCGCCGACCCCGGCCGGCTCGAGGTGACGGGGACGCTCAAGGAGGGCGCTGCACCGCTGCCCCATGACGAGGCGGAGCGGGCGCGGATCGCGCGGGCCTTCGCGAGCCGGCCGATCTGGCTCGCCGCCTCCACCCATTCTGGCGAGGAGGACATCGTTCTCGCCGCCCATGCGAGCGTGCGCCAGGCGCAGCCGAACCTGACCCTGATCCTGGCGCCGCGCCATCCCGACCGCGGCGACGGGCTGGCGATGATCCTCCGGGCGCGGGGGCTCTCGGTGGCGCAGCGCTCGAAGGGCGAGGCGATCGAGCCCGACACCGAGGTCTATCTGGTCGACACACTGGGCGAGATGGGCCTCTGGTACCGCATCGCGCCGGTCAGCTTCGTCGGGGGCTCGCTGGTCGAGGTCGGCGGGCACAATCCCTTCGAACCGGCGCTCCTGGGCAGCGCGATCCTCTTCGGCCCCCATGTGCGAAACTTCGAGGATGCCTATCGCCGCCTGGCCGCCGCGGGCGCGGCGGTGGAAGTGCGCTCGGAGAGCGATCTCGCCCGCGCCTTGCGCGAGACGCTGGCGCCCGACCGTGCCGCCGAGATGGCGGCCGCGGCCTGGGAGACCTGCAGCGAGGGCGCGGAGGTCACCGATGCGGTGATGGCGGCGATCGCCGACGTGATCGACCGCAAGGCGTGATGCAGGCGCCGGGCTTCTGGGCGCGGCCGCCGGAAGCGCCGGGCCTCGCCGCGCGCCTGCTCGCGCCGCTGTCCTGGATCTGGACGGCGGTCACCCGCAGGCGGCTGGCGCGGGGGCCGGCGCTGCATCCGGGCGTGCCGGTGATCTGCATCGGCAACCTGACCGTGGGCGGCACCGGCAAGACGCCCATGGTGATCGCCCTGGTGGAGCGGCTGCTGGCGCGCGGCCATGCGGCGGCGGTGATTTCGCGCGGGCACGGCGGCCGGCTCGCCGGGCCGGTGCGGGTCGATCCGCTGCGCCACGAAGCGGCGGATGTCGGCGACGAGCCGCTGCTGCTCGCAGCCTTCGCGCCGGTCTGGGTGGGCCGCGACCGCGCGGCGGCGGCGCGCGCGGCGGTGGCGGCCGGCGCCGACGTGCTGGTCATGGACGACGGATTGCAGAACCCCGATCTCGCCAAGGACCTGTCGCTGGTGGTGGTCGATGCCGGCTTCGGCTTCGGCAACGGCCGGGTCATCCCCGCCGGCCCGTTGCGCGAGCCGCTCGCCGAGGGGCTCGCGCGCAGCGACATGGTGCTGGCGATCGGCGCGGCCGGCGATCGGCGGCGCTTCGCCCGGGCCTGGCCCGCCGTGGAGACGATGACGGCGCTGGCCGGGGCGCTGGTGCCGCTGCCCACGGGGATGGATTGGCGCGGGCTGCGGGCGCTGGCCTTCGCGGGCATCGGGCGGCCGGAGAAGTTCTTCGCGACGCTGCGCGGGCTCGGCGTCGAGATCGTGGCGGCGCGATCCTTCGCCGATCACGCCGCCTATGACGCGCGTGTCCTTGCGCGGCTCCGTTCCGAGGCGGCGGCGGCGGGAGCGCAGATGGTGACCACCGAGAAGGATGCGGTGCGCCTGCCGCCGGCGTTCCGCCGCGAGGTGCTCGTGCTGCCGGTCCGGCTGGAGATCGAGGACTGGACCGCGCTCGACGCGGCGCTGGCCGCGCTCGGGCTGGCGGGTTTCGCAGCGGGCGAAAGCGGCCAGGCCTCGGCGGCCGATGACGGTTTTGATTGACGGAGGGGCGCGGCGGCGCTCTTTCTGGACCGAGGAAACACGCGCCGCCGCATCGACCGATGCAATCGTCGGCCGGATCCGGCCCCCGTCCGCAAGGAGGAAACGCCGTGAAGATCGCCGCAGCAGCCTATCCAATCGAATGGCACAACCGGTGGAACGACTTCGTCGGCAAGCTGCGGATCTGGGTGCGGACGGCGAGCGAGCAGGGGGCGGAGCTGCTGGTCTTCCCGGAATACGGCGCGATGGAGCTCGCGAGTCTCGCCGAAGAGGAGAACACCCGCGACATCGCGCGATCGGTCGCGGCGGTGACGGCGCGGCTCGGCGACGTGGACGACCTCCATGCCAGCCTCGCGCGCGAGTTCGGCGTCTTCATCTGCGCCGCGAGCGCTCCGGTGCGCCGCAAGGACGGAACGCTGGTGAACCGGGCGCGGCTCTTCGCACCCGACGGCAGCCGGGGCCACCAGGACAAGCTGGTCCCCACCGGCATCGAGGGCGAGGATCTCGGCATCGCGCCCGGCACCGGGCTCACGGTCTTCGACACGGCGCTGGGGAGGATCGGCATCATGGTCTCCGGGGATGCCGAGGTCGCCGCGATCGCGCGGTCGCTGGTCGCGGCGGGCGCGGAGGTGCTGCTGGTTCCCGGGGGGGCGCGGCGGCTCCAGGACTACTGGCGCCAGCGGGTGGCGGCGATGGCGCGCGCGCTCGAGGGGCGGTGCGCGGTGGTGCATGCGGTGGCGGTGGGCGACGCCGACTGGCTGGCGGCGGCCAACCGCAACGTCGGCGCCGCGGCGATCTACGGGCCGTTCGAGCCCGGGTTCCCCGACGACGGTCTCGTGGCGATCGGCAAGCTCAACGTGGCGGGCTGGGTCCACGGCGAGGTCGCGCCCGACGCGCTTCGACGCGCAAGGTCGGAAGCCGCTGCGCCGGGCCCGGCAGAACTGGCGGCGCGCGATGGTCGCCTGCCCACGGTCGCGATCGAGGCGCTGGGCGGTGAAGCGGCGCCAGCGCCCGAGGACGGCGGCTAGGGCCGGCGCGCCAGGATCCAGAGGTTCTGGCAGCGGGCGCCGGAGCGGCAATAGGCCAGGACCGGGCCCGGCAGGGCGTCGAGGGCGGCGCCGAAATCCGTGACATCCTGTGGCAGGATATTGCCCGAAACCACGGGCACATGGGCGAATTTCAGCCCGTGGCGCTCCGCCTCGGCACGGATCGATTCCGCATCGGTCTGGTCGGCGGATTCGCCGTCCGGCCGGTTGCACATGATCGACCTGTAGCCCCTGGCGGCGATCTCCGCGACGTCGGCGGGCGTGATCTGCCCGGCGACGGCGTAATCCGGGCTGATGCGGGTCGGGGTCATGGCGCTCGGTTCCTCGTGCTATGGTGCGGCGGCAGCGGCGGGATACCATGCCTGCGCGGCCGCGGACAGGTCGCGCTGCAACTCCGTGCAGGCCTCGAGGGTCATCCCGTCCCCGAGACGGTCTCGAGCGGCAGCGCGGTGGTGTTCTTGATCTCCTCCATGGACAGGGTGGAGGTCACGTTGAAGATCGAGACCTCCTTGATCAGCGCGCGATAGAAGGCGTCGTAGGCGCGCGCATTCGCGACGCGCACCTTGAGGATATAGTCGATGTCGCCCGCGAGGCGGTGGGCCTCCATCACTTCGGGCCGCGCCCGCACCGCCTCGAGAAACCGCGCGAGCCATTCGGCATCGTGCTGGGAGGTGCGGATCAGCACGAAGAAGCAGCTCTCCAGCCCGAGCTTGTCGGGATCGAGGATCGCCACCTCGCCCCGGATCACGCCGGCGTCGCGCATCTTGCGGATCCGGTTCCAGACCGGGGTCTTGGAGGCGCCGAGTCGGCGGGCGATCTCGTCGAGCGGCAGGGTCGCATCCTCCTGCAGCAGCGCGAGGATGTTCCGGTCGAGGTCGTCCAGGGCGGCCGCCATTCCGCTGTTCCCCATTTTTCAGGATTCTGTTCCGTTCTCATCCTGAGTATCAGGACATGATCCTTATTTGAAGCCTGATATTGAGAGAATTAGGGAAATCATCCTATATCTTGGCGAGTTTCACGCAGGTTTCAGGGAGCCGTTCCGATGGCCCGACAATTCCAGCCCCGGATGGCTACCGGCAGCGACCTGCTCGAGGGCGACGTGGTCTATTTCACCAGCGCCGGAGACTGGTCGCGCCGGATCGAGGATGCCGCGCTGGCGGTGAACCCCGACGCGGCGGCGAACCTGCTCTCGCGCGCCTCGGAATTTCCCAATGCGGTGGTCGGCGTCTATCTCGTCGAAGCGGCGCTCGACGACCGCGGCCGGGCGGCGCCGGCGCATTTTCGCGAGGTGTTCCGGACGCGCGGACCCTCGAACTACCCGCAGCACGGTCGGCAGGCGGAGCGCGAACATGTATGATTATGCCGATTTCGACCGTGCCTTCGTGCAGGGGCGGGTGGCGGAGTTCCGCGACCAGGTGGAGCGGCGGATCGCCGGCTCGCTGACCGAGGAGGAGTTCCTGCCGCTCCGGTTGAGGAACGGGCTCTATCTCCAGCTGCACGCCTATATGTACCGGATCGCGATCCCCTACGGGACGCTGAATTCGCGCAAGCTGCGGCAGCTGGCGATGATCTCGGAGCGGTGGGACCGGGGCTACGGGCATTTCACCACCCGGACCAACATCCAGTTCAACTGGCCGAAGCTGCGCGACGTGCCGGACATGATGGCGGCGCTGGCCGAGGTCGGGATGCATTCGATCCAGACCAGCGGCAATTGCGTGCGCAACGTGACCGCCGATCACTTCGCCGGGGCCGCGGCGGACGAGATCGAGGATCCGCGCGCCACGGCGGAGCTGCTGCGGCAGTGGTCGACCGACCATCCGGAATTCGCCTGGCTGCCGCGCAAGTTCAAGATCGGGATCACCGCGGCGCCGCATGACCGGGCCGCGACCAAGACGCATGACATCGCGCTCAGGATCGTGCGCGATGCCGAAGGGGCCGTCGGATACGAGGTCAGCGTCGGCGGCGGGCTCGGACGGACGCCGATGATCGCCAAGACGGTGCGGGAGTTCCTGCCGAAGGCGGAGCTCCTGCCCTATATCGAGGCGATCCTCGAGGTCTACAACCTCGCCGGGCGCCGCGACAACAAGCACAAGGCACGGCTGAAGATCCTCGTGCACGAGATCGGGATCGACGAGGTGCGGGCGCGTGTCGAGGCGGTGTTCGAGGAGCGGCTGGCGGCGTTCCGGGGGGTGAACCCCGGCCTGCTCGCCGAGATCGAGGCGGCCTTCGCGCCGCCGGCCTTCGTGGCGCTGCCGACGGAGGACTACGCCCGGGCCCATGCCGAGGATCCGGTGTTCCGGTCCTGGGTGGACGTGAACTGCGTGGCGCATCGGCGCGACGATTATGCGATCGCGACCATCTCGCTGAAGCCGATCGGCGGCACGCCGGGCGACGCGACGGCGGCGCAGATGCGGCTGGTGGCGGATCTGGCCGAGGCCTATGCCCATGACGAGGTGCGGGTGAGCCACGAGCAGAACCTGGTGCTGCCGCATGTGCCCCGGGCGCATCTGCCGGCGGTGCACGCGGCGCTGCGGGAGGCGGGGCTCGCCACGGCGAATGTCGGGCTCGTGTCGGACATCATCGCCTGCCCGGGCATGGATTATTGCTCGCTGGCGACCGCGCGGTCGATCCCGATCGCGCAGCAGATCGCCGAGACCTTCGCCGACCTCGACGCGCAGCGCGACATCGGGCCGCTGAAGATCAAGGTGTCGGGCTGCATCAACGCCTGCGGGCATCATCACGTCGGGCATATCGGCATTCTCGGGCTCGATCGCGCCGGAGTGGAGAACTACCAGATCACGCTCGGCGGCGATGCTGCCGAGGCTGCGGCGATCGGCGAGCGGGCGGGGCCGGGTTTTGCCTATGACGAGATCGTGCCGGCGGTGGAGCGGCTGATCGAGGCCTATCTCGACCATCGGCTCGAGCCGGGCGAGAGCTTCCTCGAGGCCTATCGCCGGCTCGGCGCGGCACCGTTCAAGGCGGCGCTCTATCCGCCGGAGGAACGCTCCGATGCTGCTTGATCGCGACCGGACCCTCAGCGGGCTGCCGCTCGACCGGGTCGATGCGCTGCGCCTGACCTATGCCGGCGCGTCGGCCGAGGACGTGCTCGCCGGCGTGCATGCGGAATTCCCAGGCGAGGTGGCGCTGGTCTCGTCCTTCGGCGCCGAGGCGGCGGTGCTGCTGCACATGGTCGCCCGGCTCGACCCGGACCTCCCGGTGCTGATGGTCGACACGCTGATGCTCTTCGAGGAGACGCTGGCCTATCAGCGCGAATTGTCCGAGGTTCTCGGCCTGCGCAACGTGCAGCATCTCCGGCCCGAGGCCGAGGATCTGGCGGCGCTCGATCCCGACGGCACGCTGCATCGGCGCGACCCGGACGCCTGCTGCGTCCTGCGCAAGGTGGCCCCCCTCGACCGGGCGCTGCGGCACTGGCCGGTGGTGCTCTCGGGGCGCAAGCGCTTCCAGTCGGCGACCCGGGCCTCGCTCGAGATCTTCGAGGCCGATGGCGACCGGCTGCGGGTCAATCCGCTGGCGCATTGGAGCGCCACCGATATCCGCACCTATATGGATCGCCATGCGCTGCCGCGGCATCCCCTGGTGGCGAAGGGCTTCCCCTCCATCGGCTGCGCGCCCTGCACGACGCGGGTGGCGCCCGGAGAGGACATGCGGGCGGGCCGCTGGCGCGGCACCGGCAAGAGCGAATGCGGCATTCATTTCGGCGCGGACGGACGGATCCTGCGGGCGAGCTAGGCTGAGGAGCGGTTGCGATGGCGATTCTCGTGACGAAAGAGGGCTTCGCGCCCGACGACTGGGCCGAGGGAAGCATCCTGCCCTTCGACGTCCTCTGGACCGGGCAGGATCTGCCCGAGGAGGGCCTCGCGGTGGAATTCCCGAACGATCGCGACGCGGCGGATCTGAGGCCCTGGCTCGCGCGGCTCGAACTGATTCGCGTCGCCTTCCCGGCGATGGCGGACGGGCGCGGCTTCTCGATCGCGCGCCGGTTGCGCGCCATGGGCTATGCCGGGCGCCTGCGCGCGGCGGGTCCGCTGATCGCCGATCAGTTCCGGGCCGCCCAGCGGGTCGGTTTCGACGAGATCGAGCTGCCCGAGAGCGTGGCCGGCCGCCAGCCCGAGGAGCAGTGGCGCCCGCGGCCGAGCCTGTCGTATCAGGATCGCCTCGCGGGCTGAGGCGGCCCCTGCGCATTGCGCGTGCGGTTTCAAATCGTCGCACGATTCTGCTAAGGCAGGCGCCGGTGCGGGTCAGGCGCGGGCGGACGGGTGCGATTGAACGGCGGTCTCTGGAAAGCCGGTAGCCTTCTCTGCGCGCTGCTGCTCCTGCTCCTGGCCAACCCCGCGGCGGCCTGGGATCCCCGCTCGCTCCTCGCGCCCTGCCGCGGAGATTGCGGCGCCTCGATCTATGGCGGCTGGTATGTCGAGAATTCGATGGGGCAGGTGCTCGTCACTGCTCCCGAGGCGCCGCTGACCTGGAACTACCAGAGCGACGACCACATCATCGCCACGGCGATCTCGCGCCGCACGGGGCGGCTGTGGAAATTCGACGTCGAGCCGGAGATCGGCATCGCCCATCGCTACGGACGGCAATCCGCCACGGAACTCTGGGGGGCCTTCTTCTTCCGCTACCATTTTCCCTGGAAGGCGCCGTTGCTGATGTCGGTCGCCGTCTCCACCGGCATCAACTGGGCGAACCAGATCACCGATGTGGAGCAGGACCGTGCCAATGACGACAAGGGCAGCCAAGTGATGCATTTCTTCGCCCCCGAATTCACCTTCGCGCTGCCGTCGCGGCCGAATGTCGAGCTGATGTTGCGCTTCCACCACCGTTCGGGGGTCTTCGGCCTCGTCAGCGATGCCTTCGGCGGGGCGCAATACGGCACGGTCGGCGTGCGGGTCCGTTTCTGACCCTCCGGGGGATTGCGCGCGGGAGCGGCGGCGCCTAAGGGTCGCGCGCCGCGGCCGCGGCCAAGTCTCCGCCACCTTGCCAAAACGGAAAACGCTCATGCCCCGCCATCTCCTGCCCGGCGTCCTCGCCATGGCCGCGATCGTCGTCGCCTCCAACATCCTCGTGCAGTTCCTGTTCGGGGACTGGCTGACCTGGGGCGCCTTCACCTATCCCTTCGCCTTTCTGGTCACCGACCTGACGAACCGGCTCTACGGGCCGGCGGCGGCGCGCCGGGTGGTCCTGGCGGGCTTCGTCACCGGGCTTGCCTGCAGCCTGATCGGCACGCAGATCGAAGGCGCCTTCGGGCCCCTGGTCAGCATCCGCGTGGCGCTCGGCTCGGGGCTCGCCTTCCTCAGCGCGCAGCTGATCGACGTGGCGGTCTTCGACCGGCTGCGCGCGGGAAACTGGTGGCGTGCGCCGCTGGTCTCGAGCGTCGTCGGCGGGGTGGTCGATACCGGTCTCTTCTTCGCCATCGCCTTCTCGGCCCGGCTCGCCTGGATCGCGCCGCAGGTCGATGTCGCCTGGGCCAACGAGGCCCTGCCGATCCTCGGGCACGGGCCCGTCGCACCGCTCTGGGTCAGCCTCGCGATCGCCGATTTCACGGTGAAGCTCGCCATCGCCGCCGTGGCGCTGGTGCCCTTCCGGATCGTGCTGCGGCGCCTGGCGCGCGGGGTCTGAAATTTCGGCTTGCTTTTCGCCACGGTGGTGGCACGATCGGGGCAACCGAAACCAGTGAAAGGAGGTGATCCAATGTCGAGTGAGACTTTGGAGCGTTTGGACGGGTCAGTGCGGGGAGGTACCGCCTGAGGGGCAGCCCCCTCGGTCAGGAACCGACACGCCGGGCTCGGCCCATCCGGCCAGCCTCCAAGCTCATGAATCGAGGGGTCGCAGCCGATGCGGCCCCTCACGCTTTCCGGCAACAGGTCCGCCGGGGATCAGGGAAACCGATGCGCGCGCGGACCGGGCGTCGGGTCAGCCGGAGTCATTGGCACGATGCCGGCTCGGATTGTGCCCTTGATCGTCGCGGCAGCCGCTTCGCTCCGCCGAACCCCGCCTGAACGATCGGCAGCGCCCAGTCTGGGACCTTGCGCGTCATCGGGGGTGTTCATCGAGATAGGTCTTCAGCGCCACCGCGTTGTTATGCGCCTCGTCCTTGGCCGCGTAGATCAAGGTGACCGGGCCTTTCGAGACTCGGGCGCGCAGCAACGCGACGGCGTCGGGCATGCCGTCGAGTTCCCGCCGGTAGCGCTCGCAGAAGGCTTCCCATCGGGCCGGATCGTGCCCGAACCAGTGGCGCAGCTCCTCGCTCGGCGCGATGTCCCGCATCCAGTCCGCCAGGCGCAGCCGATCCCGCGACATGCCGCGCGGCCATAGGCGGTCGACGAGGATGCGCGCGCCATCGGAAACCCGCGCGGCGCGGTAGGCGCGCTTCACGCGGATTTCGGCCATCGCGCCTCCACCTGCTGACGGGCCATGGCCACCGGAGCGGCGTACCCGGGAGCACGGCCGGAACCGTCTTTCATGCCGTTCTCGGGGTAGTCAGGACCGGCGGTCCGCCACCCGCCCCGGGAAACCGCTCGAACATGGCCATCTGCAGGCTCGCGGCGATGCGCTCCGCCCGCACCATGAAATAATCGACCGCATCCGCGCTCGGCGCCGTCTGGCCCAGGGTTTCGCGGAAGAGGGCGAGCCAGCGCCCGAAATGCGCGGCGGTGATGCCATGAAGCCGTTGGTGCACCGGCACCGGACGGCCGGAATATTCCCCCGCATTCAGGGCGACCGAGTTCCAGAAGGCCTTCATCCGGGCCAGATGCGGCTCCCATTGGTCGCGGATCGCCGCCTCGAAGATCGGGCCGAGCATCGCATCCGTCCTGACGCGGGCATAGAAGCAATCCACCAGGCGGGCGATATAGGCCTCGTCGATGCCGATCGCCGCGGCCTTCGCCCGGATCTCCGCGCGCCTTTCCTCGGCAAGGGATCGCACCGACGGCGCCGCGGTCATGCCGCCTCTCCAAGCAGGAGCGCCAGCGCGCCGTTGTCTTCGACGAGTTCCGCGATGGTGACGCCGTCCAATACCGCCAGATATGCGCCCATCGCCCTGGAGAGGGCCCCCTTCAGGCGGCAGCAGGAGGTGATCAGGCAATTCCCGCCCGAGGCCCGCAGGCATTCGACGGGCGCGAGATCGCCTTCCATCCGGCGCAGGACATCGCCGACCCGGATCGTCGTGCCGTCGCCCGCCAGCCGCAATCCGCCGCTGCGCCCGCGCAGGGTCTCCACGAACCCGGCCCTGCCGAGCAGGTGGACCACCTTCGTCAGATGCGCCTGGGAGATGTCGAAACGATCGGCGATTTCGGCGATGGTGCTCAGGCGCCCCCGGTTCGAGGCCAGGAACATCAGCACGCGAAGGGAATAGTCGGTCCGCTTGTCGAGATGCATGCCAGCTTCCCCTGTAAAGATGTATTGAGTATACCGCTTTTCAGCGGAGCCGCAAGCTTGGGGACGGGAGGGCGTGCTCGGTCGGATGGGGACGGCGATGAACTGGAAGATAGACGCAGTGCGGCTCGGCCGCATCGCCCCGCTCGGTCCGGCGGGTGTGCCGAGTGGCATCGACAAGCAGCCCGCCACCGGCCCGGTGGCCCTGACCGGGACCGGGCTGGAAGGCGACGAGCATGGCGACACGCGCCATCACGGCGGAACCGAGAAGGCGGTGCATCTCTATCCGCAGGACCATTACGCCGACTGGCGAAGTGAACTGCCCGGACTCGCGGAGCGCTTCGTCGCCGGCGGCTTCGGGGAGAATCTCGTGGTCGGCGGCATCACCGAGGCCGATGTCTGCATCGGCGATCTGTTCCGGGCCGGATCCGCGCTGGTCGAGCTCAGCCAGGGCCGGCAGCCCTGCTGGCGGCTCAACCTCCGGTTCGGGCTTGGCGACATGGCGCGCCGGGTTCAGGACAGCGGGCGCACCGGCTGGTACTTCCGGGTGATCGAGCCGGGGGAGATCGCGGCCGGGGCGGATCTGGCATTGGTGCGGCGACCGCATCCGTCCTGGACCCTGGCGCGGGTGCATCGCCTGCTCTACCGGGAAACCCTGGACCTGGAGGCCCTGGCCGAGTTTGCGCTATTGCCCAGCCTGTCGCCCTCGTGGCAGGAACTGGCGCGACGGCGACTGGAGCGGCGGTCGGTCGAATCCTGGGACAGGCGCGTCACGACACCGGAATGAGGCGCGGCGCGACGGGTTCGGCGCCAGAAAGGACCGTCCGATGGCGCCGACGATCATCTCCATCCAGAGCCAGGTCGTCGTGGGGCATGTGGGCAACAGCGCGGCGGCCTTCCCGATGCGCGCGCTCGGGGTCGATGTGGCGGAAGTGCCGACGACGCTCCTGAGCAATCACCCGCATTATCCCACCACCCGGGGCCGCGTGCTCGAGCCGTCGCTGGTCGCCGACCTGCTGCGCGGCGTCGAGGAGCGCGGCCTGTGCGAGCGTGCTTCCATCGTGGTGAGCGGATACCTCGGCTCCGTGGAAATCGCCGAGGAGGTCGCGGCATTCGTCGTCCGGGCGCGGCGGGCCAATCCGCGGCTGCTCTATCTCTGCGACCCGGTGATGGGCGACAGCGACATCGGCTTCTTCGTGCCCGCCGAGCTGCAGGCCGCCTTCGCCGAGCGGCTGGTGCCGCTCGCGGATCTGGCGACGCCCAACGCCTTCGAGCTCGCGGCATTGGCCGGAGCCCCGGTCTCCACCCCCGGCGAGGCGGCGGCGGCGGCGGCCCGGATCGCGCCGCCTGGCGTGATCGTCACGGGCCTCGCCGCGGGCGAGCGCTCGGTCTGCACGCTCCTGGCCGAGGGCGGCGGCCTCTGGACGGTCACCACCCCGCGCATCGAAGCGCGGCCGGCGGGGACGGGCGATCTCTTCGCGGGCCTGTTCGCGGCGCGGTTGGCGAAGGGCGCGGCGGCGGTTCCGGCGATGGAAGCCGCCGTCGCCGGAACCTTCGGGGCCCTGAAGCTCACGGCCGCCGCGACCTGGGAGGAGATGCCGATCGTCCCCAATATCGCGGCGATCCTCGAGCCGGGCGAGAGGTTTCCTGCGGTCAAGCTCGTCTGAAACGTCCTGCGCCCGGTCGGCTCGGCGTGGCGGCCTGGGCGTCCCGCAGCGGGGCGCTACGTAACAAGCTGGTATTACACAATATTTCCAGGTGTGGGCTGGGTGTCGTCCGATCCATCCGACCGGAGCACGTGAGCGTGGAGGTCGAGGGGGATCGGATTTGTCACCTGCCAAATCCGCGGGGAGAAGGCGGCGCCTGTGCGAAGCCATAACCCGACGATGGAACGAGGCCGCTTCAGGACGCGGGATCGTCGATCAAGGGGGTCGGCTTCGCGAGCCTCCGCAGGGAGGACATGTCGGAGAGGTGCACCAGCGCGCCTTCCACCTTCACGCCATAGGGCCTGAGGGATCCGAAGGCCCGTGAAAGGTTCTCGGGGGTCATCCCGAGCCAGGAGGCGATGAGGCGCTTC
Source organism: Amaricoccus sp. (assembly GCF_036846665.1). Lineage (NCBI taxonomy): Bacteria > Pseudomonadati > Pseudomonadota > Alphaproteobacteria > Rhodobacterales > Paracoccaceae > Amaricoccus > Amaricoccus sp. The sequence continues at coordinate 22,631 of NZ_DAIUBO010000027.1, forward strand.
TCGTAGGGCAGGGTGATCTGGCCTTCCTCGGACCCGCCGCCCTGCGCCGCGACCTCGCAGAGGAGATAATTCGCGAGGCGCTCGACGGAGGATCGCAGCTTGACGTTCTTCGCATGCTTGATCGAGGCGCGGAAGCAATCCGCCAGCTCATTGACGATGGCATTGGCGAAATCCCGGTCGGCGTCGAACACGGTTCGCACGTCTTCCGAAGGAATGAGCGCGACGCGGCTCTTCGAGACGGTCCGCGCCGACATGAGATAGGGCCGGTCGGTGATCGTGGCCGCCAGGATGAAGGTCGAGACCGGGGCGAGCATCGAGAGCGTCGTCTCCCGCCGGTGCCACCCGGAAAAGAGCTCCACGCCGCCCTCCACGAGGACATGCAGGAAGTCCGGAGAATCGCCTTCCCGGATCAGCTCGACCGTCGGCGGGAAGGTCTGGAGATAGGCCCCCCGGATCAGCGTCTCGAACGCGTCGTCGGCCAGGGCCCTGAACAGGGTGAGCTCCCGAATCTCCGGCACGTCGTCCGATCGCATCGCCTCCCCCCTCCCGGTGTTTGACAAATATCAAGCTATGCACGGCTTCGTGTCAAGCGTTTCGCCGGGATCATCAGATCCCGACGCGAACTCGGCGATGGTGGCGACCCAAATCGTTGGACGATCAGTTTGTTTTCGCGCCCACAACCATGGCGCTTGATCTAAATCAAACCTGGCCGTCCCGACGATTCGCAAAAGTCCGGCAGAGAGCGAAGGCGGGAGGGAATGATGGCAGCGGAAAGCGGCGGCGCCCAGAACCGTGCCCTTGCGCTGAGCACGGCGGCCTTCACCTTCTGCTTCGCGGTCTGGACGCTCTTCGCGATCATCGGCGTGCCGATCAAGGCGCAGCTCGGCCTGACCGAGACCCAGTTCGGCCTGCTGGTGGCCACCCCGGTCCTGACCGGGTCGCTGACGCGGCTGATGCTCGGGATCTGGACCGAGCAATACGGCGGGCGCCTGGTCTTCACGGCGCAGATGCTGCTGGCCGCGGTCTCCACCTGGCTGCTCACCCGCGCCGACAGCTATCCGACCTTCCTCGTCGCGGCGCTCGGCGTCGGGCTTTCGGGCGGTTCCTTCGCCGTCGGCGTCGCCTATGTCTCGCGCTGGTTCCCCAAGGAGAAGCAGGGGACGGCGCTCGGCATCTTCGGGGCCGGCAATGTCGGCGCCGCGGTCACGAAGTTCTGCGCCCCGCTCGTCATGGTCGCCTTCGGCTGGGAGGCCGTCGCCCATATCTGGGCCGGCGCCCTCGCCGCCATGGCGGTGGTCTTCTGGCTCTTCGCCCGCGACGACCCGCAGATGGCCGAGCGGCGCCGGTCGGGCGCGCGCGCGCCCTCGGTGGCCGAGCAGCTCGCGCCCCTGAGAAAGCTGCAGGTCTGGCGGTTCTCGCTCTACTACTTCTTCGTGTTCGGCGCCTTCGTGGCGCTGGCGCTCTGGCTGCCGCATTACATGGTCGACGTCTATCACGTGGACATCCGCACCGCCGGCATGTCGGCCGCGGCCTTCTCGCTCTCGGCGAGCCTCTTTAGGGCCTACGGCGGGCATCTGGCCGACCGCTACGGGGCGCGGGCGGTCATGTACATGACCTTCGGTTTCTCGATGATTCTGCTCTTCATGCTCTCCTCCCCGCCGGCGGATTACGTGATCCACGGGCGGGACGGGCCGATCACCTTCTCGACCTCGATGGGGTTCGTGCCGTTCATATTCACCATCTTCGTGCTCGGCTTCTTCATGTCGCTGGGCAAGGCGGCGGTCTACAAGCACATCCCGGTCTATTACCCCGAGCATGTCGGCGCGGTCGGCGGGCTCGTGGGCATGATCGGCGGGCTCGGCGGCTTCGTCCTGCCGATCATCTTCGGCTCGCTGCTCGATCTGACCGGGATCTACACCAGCTGCTTCGCGTTCCTGTTCCTCCTCGTCGCGCTGGCGCTGACCTGGATGCATTTCTCGATCCGGGCGATGGAGCGCTCGGCCCAGGGGCGGACGCTGGACGAGCTGCCGGCGCTCCCCGAGTTCCAGGAGATCCACGAGCCGGCGAAGCATTCCATGGCCGGAATCATCGAGGACTGGCGGCCCGAGGATGCCGCGTTCTGGGAGGCGAACGGCCGCAGGATCGCCCGGCGCAACCTCTGGATCTCGATCCCGGCGCTGCTGCTCGCCTTCTCGGTCTGGATGGTCTGGTCGGTCGTGGTGGCGCGGCTGCCGGCGATCGGCTTCGACTTCGCGGCGGGCCAGCTGTTCTGGCTGGCGGCGCTGCCGGGGCTCTCCGGGGCGACGCTCCGGATCTTCTACAGCTTCATGGTGCCGATTTTCGGCGGGCGCCTCTGGACCACGGTTTCGACCGCCTCGCTGCTTCTGCCGGCCATCGGGATCGGCCT
>NZ_DAIUBO010000028.1:0-24868 GCF_036846665.1 Amaricoccus sp.
GGGATATCCCGGCGGGTCAGGTCACCGCTGACCTGATCGCGCGGCGGGGCGCGAGGGTTTGGCGCACCCCGCCGGTGTCGGTCAGACCACGACCCAGTCGATGATCTCCCAGCCGGTGGCGGTGAGGTTCAGCCCGCCCTCGTCCACGCTGCCGTTCGCGCCGGAGCCGGCGGTGAGGGCGGCGAGATCCGCCTGGACCGCGGCGTTGCCCGCCTGAGCGGCGGTGAGCGAGATGGTCAGGTGGTCGCCGGCGTAGGCGCCGCCGTCGTAGGTGATGGGGCCGCCCGCCGTCATCAGCGCCGTCTGCACGACGTCGTTGCCGCCGCCGGTGGCGACCAGGGATATGTCGGCGAATTCGGTGCCCGAGAAGTTCCAGGTGTTGTGTGCACTGTCGGCGCCGAGGATCGAGACGTTCGCATTGCCGTCGCCGTCGATGATGTCGACGCTGTTCGAGCCGCCGTAGTTGGTGGCGATGCCGATCTGGGTGCCGTCGTCCTCGGCGACGATCCTGTGGGTCGCGCCGGCGGTGTTGCCGGCGAAGCCGTCGTAGCCGCCGTTGTCGGCGGACGAGTAGAGGAGGATGGTGTCCTCGTCGCCGAAGTGGAAGGTGTCGTTGCCCTTGCCGCCGCGGTAGGCTTGGTCGGCTGTCAGGTTCGATGTCCAGATCGTGTTGTTGGCGGTGCCGCCATAGACCTCCGCGATGCCGGTGAGCTTCACGCCGGCGAGGTCGAGCGTGACGTGCACCGAGTTGCTGCCCACGAGATCGACGTCGCCGAATCCGTTGGCGCCGATTTCCTCGATGCCGGTGAGGGAGCTTATCACGATGTCGCTGCCGTCGCCGGTGACGATGGTGTCGAAGCCGCTTCCGCCGTCGTACTTGTCTCCATATTGCGAGGTCGGCGCCGTCGCGAAGAAGGTGTCGTCGCCGCCGCCGCCGTTCATGGTGTCGGTGCCGCCGCCGCCGTCGATGAAGTCGGCCTTGTTGCCGCCGATGATGATGTCATCGCCTCCCAGCCCGAAGATCGCCCAGGATTCGTTGACCTTCGCTGCCGGGACCGAGAGGACCGGCGTGTTCACCCCGTTCTGGTGGTTCGAGGTGCCGAAGAGGATGTTGAGCGGTTCGAAGGAGCCGCCCAGTTCGACCGCGACCGCAAAACTCTCCCAGTTCTGGACGGTCATGTCGACGCCGCCCGCGTTCAGGTTGCCGTTGAGGCCCGATCCGGGGGTCAGAGCGGCGATCTGCGTCATCAGGGTGACGTTGCCCGCCTGCGCGGCGGTGAGCGAGATGGTCAGCTTGTCGCCGGAATAGGCGCCGCCGTCGTAGGTGATGTGGTTGCCCGAGGCCAGTGCGGTCTGCACCTTGTCGTTGCCCCCGCCCATCGCGACCATGGAGACGTTCTTGAACTCGGTGCGGGAGAGGTCCCAGTTGTCGTGGGAACCGGAGGAGCCGACGATGGAGGCGTTCGCCTTTCCGGTGGCGTCGATGGTGTCGACGCTGTCGGTGCCGCCGTAGGTCTTGCCGATCCCGACTTCGGTGCCAGCGTCCTCGACGACGATCGTGTGGAGCGCGCCGGCGGTATTGCCGGAGAAGCTGTCGTAGCCGCCATTGTCCGCCGAGGAGACAAGGAGGCGCGTATCCTGTGTCCCGAAGATGAAGTCGTCGTGGCCCGTTCCGCCGCGGTAGGCCTGCCCGCCGGCGGCGTCGCTGTCGCTGGAGGTGCGGATCTCGTCGTTCCCGCCCGCGGTCGCGACTTCCTTGATGCCGAGGAGCTTGGTGGCGGAGAGATCCCAGGCGTTGTGGTGGCCGCTCGAGCCGTTGATGGTCACGTTCGCCTTGCCGTTGCCGTCGATGATGTCGACGTCATTGGCATAGTCCTTGCCGATGCCGATCTGCGTGCCGGCGTTCTCCGCGAGGATGCGGTGCGTCGCGCCGGCGGTGTTGCCGGAGAAGGTGTCGTAGCCGCCGTCGTCGGCGGCCGAGACCCGCAGGACCGTGTCGGCGCCGCCGAGGTTGAAGGTGTCGTTTCCGGCGCCGCCGCGATAGGCTTGGCCGGCGGTCTGGTCGGAGGTGGTGATCACATCGTTGCCGCCGAGGGCGTCGACCACGCCGATGCCGTCGAAGGCGACGTTCGAGAAGTCGAGGATCTGGTGGTCGGCGGTGCCCACGACGGTGACGCCTGCCTTCCCGCCGGCCGAGATCAGTTCGATGCCGGAGATGGCCGAGACGCCGATGCTGACGCCGGTGGCCGTTGCCACGACCCGGTCGGTGTCGCCCGCCGACCCGCTGTCGGTGAAGGTGTCGGCGCCGTGCCCGCTGCCGACGAGATAGGTGTCGCTGCCCTCCGCGCCGTCGAGCTTGTCGTTGCCTGTGTTGCCGATGATGCGGTTGTCGTCGGCGGAGCCGGTGATCGTGTCGTTGCCGTTGTCCCCGTCGATGTCGAAGTTCTTGATCGTGTAGCCGGTGAAGTCGAGCGTGTCGTGGACCCCCGGCTTGGCCCGGATCACGTTGCGGCCGAGCGTGCCGTCGCCGCCGTCGAGTTCCTGGATGCCCACGAGATTCGCCAGGTGGTTGGTGACGTTGAGCGTGTCGTAGGACCAGCCGCCGACGATCCGGTTGTGGCCGCTGCCGCCGTCGTATTGGTCGAGCCCGTTGGTGTTGCCGCCGGTGATCAGGTAGAAGGTGTCGTCGCCGTCACGGCCGTTCAGCGTGTCGTTGCCCTCGCCGCCGCGGATGTGGTCGTTGCCGGAGGTGCCGGTGATGGTGTCGTTCCCCTTGCCGCCGTCGATCACGAAGGATTTGACCACGATGCCGGAGAAATCGAGCGTGTCGTTGCCAGTGGTGGCGAGGATGGTGTTGTAGCCGGGCTGGCCGTCGCCGCCGTCGATCTCGTCAATACTGCCGTTGAGATTCGCGAGATTGTTCAGGACGTGCAGGACGTCGTAGGACCAACCGCCGAGGATACGGTTGTAGCCGCCACCGCCGAAATACTGGTCGAGGCCGTTGTTGTCGCCCGAACCGCCGGTCTGCAGCAGGAAGGTGTCGTCGGTGTTCGGACCGTCGATGTCGCCAGTAAGGGTCTCGTTGGCGGAAGTGCCGGGTATCGTCGCCACAATCATCTCCTTCGCGGTTCTGGGCAGGACAGTGCAATACGCGCCATGCGTTGCATGGGGTTTCTGCCGATCATCAGTCGAGCGGTCATTCTACCGGGATTCTTGAACTGCCTTGACGGCGCGAAAAATCTTTGTTCGCAATGCAGTTGAGGCTTCTTGCTAATACAAGCAATGAAGCGTCTTCGGCGTTCTATCCTAGTGAGTCGTTTCCCCTCCAGTTGATCGGTTAACTCCGTTTTGTCCTCGTTGCAAGGAGGGAATTACTCATCGTTGACGATGCATCCGCAAGAATTTCGTGAGTGTCGCGTGGGCCAGGGCTCGCCTGCAAGGAGAGTTGGGACGAGCAGGTCACCGAACGCGGCGCGACGCGGGCGGGGCGCCTCCCATTGGCGCGGGCGATGATGCGATTCGCTCTCCCCGTCGCAAGACGCGCCGAGCCCTCCGGATTCCGTTTCCCCGAGCAGGGCCGCGCAAGGACTGACCCGTCGCGCTGGTTGCGCAGCAGGGAGAACCGATCTGGAGCTGGTGCGTTGATCCCGGCAGTCGGGACGGTCCCGGCCGCAAGAGGGAGAAGAGACGATGCCTGCCAGGTCGAAAGCGCAGCAGAAGGCTGCGGGCGCGGCGCTGGCCGCCAAGCGCGGCGAGGCCGAGAGGAGCGATCTCAAGGGGGCGTCGCGCGAGATGTATGACAACATGACCGAGGCCGAACTGGAGGAACTCGCCGCAACGCCGCGCAGGGGCAAGCCGGAGCATGTGGCGGGGGATCGAGCGCGGTAGCGCCGCGCGCTGCGATCCTTGCTTCGCGGACGGGCGTCATGTAACTTTCACGCAAGCTTGCGGATCCCTCCGCAATCATCGGATCGTGTTGCATGGCGCAGGACCTCTCGGAGGCTGCGCAGGACAGTATCGCGCTGGCGTCGAGGCGTCGCAGCAGTTTGCCTGCGCAGTCGGACCCGGAGTTGTTTGCCGCCCTGGACCTGGGCACGAACAGCTGCCGGATGCTGATCGCCTTGCCCGAAGGCGGGCATTTTCGTGTCGTGGACGCATTCGCGAAATGCGTGCGGCTCGGGAACGGGCTGGAGCGGACGGGGCACCTGTCCCGGGGCGCGATCGGTCGGACGCTCGCCGCGCTCGAGATCTGCGCCGAGAAGCTGCGCCGCCATCAGGTGAAGAACCTGCGGCTGGTCGCGACGGAGGCCTGCCGGCGGGCACGCAACGGCAACCACTTCCTTGCCACCGTGGCGCGGGAGACCGGGCTGGAGCTCGAGGTGATCCGGCCGGAGGAGGAGGCGCGGCTCGCGGTGATCTCCTGCGCGCCGCTGGTGGCACCGAGTTCGGAACAGGTGCTGGTCTTCGACATCGGCGGCGGCTCGACGGAACTGGTCTGGCTCGACCTTTCGCATGTCGCGCCCGAGGCGCGTCCGCAGGCGATCGTGAACCTGCGCATGTCCGGTGGCGGCGCGGCGGCGGATCGTGCGCGGATCGTGGATTTCATCTCGGTGCCGCTGGGGGTGGCGACGCTGCATGACCGCTATGCCGACGTGGCCGACGACAGTGCGCGGTTCGCGCTGATGTCGTGGTATTTCGAGGAGCAGATCACCGGCTTCAAGCCCTATCTGGAGGATCTGGCGGGCGGCGCGCGCGGTGGGTTCCAGATGATCGGGACCTCCGGGACGGTCACGACGGTCGGTGCGGCGCATCTGGGGCTGAAGCGCTACGACCGGCGGAAGGTCGACGGGATGCACCTCAGTTCGCGGGCCATCGACCAGGTCATCGCGCAGTTCCTGAAGCTGGGTCCCATGGGGCGGCGCAGCGACATCGGCCTGGGGCGCGACCGCTCGGAGCTGATCATGTCGGGGGTGGCGATCTTGCAGACGCTCCTGCGGATCTGGCCGACGGAATCGATGCGCGTGGCCGATCGCGGGCTGCGCGAGGGCATGCTCTTCGCGATGATGAGCGCGAAGGGCGCCTTCGCCGGCGGGGTTCGGCCCGAGTGAGATCGCGTCCGGTCATGCGCCTCGGGGAGCGCGGGCAGTGGTCGTCTGGCGGGCGGGCGGGGATTGCGGCGCCGTTCCTCGCGGTTCGGACGGAGCGCCGATGACCAAGTCCACGCCGCCGGGGTCGGGGCGCGGCCGGCGCGACCTGCGGGTGCGGGTCAAGACCGCCAAGGGGCGCAAGCTCTCCTCCACGCGCTGGCTCGAGCGGCAGCTCAACGATCCCTATGTGGCGCGCGCCCGCGCGGAGGGCTACCGCAGCCGTGCCGCCTACAAGATCGCGGAGATCGACGATCGCTTCCGCTTCCTCGTGCCGGGGGCGCGGGTGGTCGATCTCGGCTGCGCCCCCGGCGGCTGGACCCAGGTCGCCGTGGCGCGGACGAACGTGCTCGGCGCCGCGCCGGGCAAGCCGCGCGGCCGGGTGATCGGCATCGACCTCCAGCCGGTCGAGCCGGTCGCGGGGGCGGAGCTGATGCAGCTCGACTTTCTCGACGAGGATGCGGATGTGGCCGTCAGGGAGCTTCTGGACGGCCGTGCCGACGTGGTCATGTCGGACATGGCGGCGGCGGCTTCGGGCCATCCCGCCACCGATCACCTGCGGATCATGGCGCTCTGCGAGGCGGCGGCGGAATTCGCCATGGCGGTGCTCGAGCCCGGCGGCACCTTTCTCGCCAAGGTGCTGGCGGGCGGCGCGGAAGCCGCGCTGGTGGCGCAGCTGAACCGGGCCTTCGCCAAGGTGGTGCATGTCAAGCCGCCGGCGAGCCGGAAGGACAGCTCGGAGAAGTATCTCGTTGCCACGGGGTTCCGAAACGCATCCGAGGCCCGGGGCAGCGGTTGAGCGACTGGAAGGCGACCCTGCGGATGCCGCGCTTTCGGGCCATCGGGCCGGCGGCTTCGGGCGCTGCGCGGCGCGGGCTTCCCATTCCCGGCGGTCCATGAAATAGGACGGCGCAACTCGGCTGGAAGTTGCGGGAGACGGGCCATGGAGCTGCGCGAGGCGCTGACGTTCGACGACGTGCTGCTGGTTCCGGGCGCGTCGGAGGTTCTGCCGGGCGGGGCGGATACCCAGACCCGCGTGACCCCGGAGATCGCGCTCAACATTCCCTTGATCAGCGCGGCGATGGACACGGTGACCGAGGCGCGCATGGCCATCGCCATGGCCCAGGCGGGCGGGCTGGGGGTGATCCACCGCAACCTGGACGTCGCGGCCCAGGCGGCGGAGGTGATGGCGGTCAAGCGCTTCGTCTCGGGCGTGGTCTATGCCCCGGTGACGCTTTCGCCGGATCAGACGCTGGCGGATGCCAAGGCGTTGCAGGCGCGCTACCGCATCACCGGCTTTCCGGTGGTGGACGAGGCCGGCGTGGTGCTCGGGATCGTCACCAACCGCGACATGCGCTTCGCCTCCGACGACGCGACGCCGGTGCGGGTGATGATGTCCTCGGACAATCTCGCCATGCTTCGCGAGCCGGCCGATCTCGGCGAGGCCAAGAGCCTGATGGCGGCCCGGCGGATCGAGAAGCTCCTGGTGGTGGATGCGGGGGGGCGGCTGACCGGGCTGCTCACGATCAAGGACATCGAGCAGGCGGTGCTGAACCCGCTGGCGGCCAAGGACGACATGGGCCGGCTGCGGGTCGCCGCCGCCTCGACGGTGGGCGATGCGGGCTTCGAGCGCTCGGTGGCGCTGATCGAGGCAGGGGTCGACGTGGTGGTGATCGATACCGCCCACGGCCATTCCCGCAGCGTCGGCGAGGCGGTCGCGCGGCTGAAGGCGCATGCGCCCTCGGCCCAGGTGGTGGCCGGCAATGTCGCGACCGCCGCGGGCACCCGCGCGCTGATCGAGGCGGGCGCGGATGCGGTGAAGGTCGGGATCGGGCCGGGCTCGATCTGCACCACGCGCATCGTCGCGGGCGTGGGTGTGCCGCAGATGACGGCGATCGTCGATTGCGCGGCGGAGGCGGCGAAGACGGGCCATGTGGTCATCGCCGACGGCGGCATCAAGTTCTCCGGGGATTTCGCCAAGGCGATCGGGGCGGGCGCCCATTGCGCCATGGTGGGCTCGATGCTTGCCGGGACCGACGAGGCGCCGGGCGAGCTGATCCTCTACCAGGGGCGCAGCTTCAAGTCCTATCGCGGCATGGGATCGGTGGGCGCCATGGCGCGCGGCTCGGCCGACCGGTATTTTCAGAAGGAGGCCAGCGCCGACAAGCTGGTGCCCGAGGGGATCGAGGGACAGGTTCCCTACAAGGGGGCGGTGGCGGGTGTGCTGCACCAGCTCGTGGGCGGGCTGCGCGCCGCGATGGGCTATACCGGAAACGCCACGATCGAGGCGATGCGGACGGGATGCCATTTCGTGCGGATCACCGGCGCCGGCCACCGCGAAAGCCATGCGCATGACGTGCAGATCACGCGGGAGAGCCCGAACTATCGTATTGGATAGACTGAACTTTCCATTTCAGCAGAAGCAATAGGTGCTTTCGAACGTACCCGGAACATTCCAGGCTAGCAAAAGCAAGACAGAAGCTGACGGCGGACTGCATTTGCGCCAACGAGAACGGCCTCGCCTTCCCCGTCTATGGCGAAAAGGGCCGGCTCGCCTGGCAACGGGAGCATCCCAACCATCTGTTCCATTCCCCCCTGCGCGCGCCCACCTGCATCCTGAGGCGCGGCGGCTTCGGTGCCGGCCCGGCGGCCGAGGCCGTCTCGCGCGCCCCGGCCGGCCATCCGGAGGTCTATCGCGAGGCCTTCGCGAATCTCGATGCCGAGGTCGCCGACGCCGTCCTGACGGCGAAGACGGGTGCTCCGCCGCCCGCTGCGCCGTTTCCCACGGTCGAGGACGGCGCCCGCGGCGTGCGCTTCATGTTCGCGGCGCAGGTTTCCGCCAGGGAAGGCTCGCGCTTCGTGGTGATGGACGATCCTTGACGCGCGAAGGCAGCGCCGGCGTCCGGGCCGTGCAGGCGCGCCTCGGCGAGATCGCTGCGGCGCAGGTTTCTCAGGGCCGGGCGGCAGTGCGGCCGGCCTCGACGCGGGCGGTGATGACCATGGCGAGCACGGCGCCGAAAGCGTTGAAGCAGAGGTCGAGCAGGGTGTTGTAATAGCCGCCGACATTGGTTTCAGGCACCATCAGAACAGCGCCGAACTCGATGATTTCGTTGACGGCTCCGAGTCCCATGGCCGCGAGCGCCGGGTAGACGTAGATGGTCCGGGAGCCGCGCAGGGTCGGGTGGTTGTGCGCCATGAGATGCCACAGCACCCAGGCGGAGACGCCGAAGCCGTAGGCGTGCACGAGCTGGTCGTATTTGAGGATCGTCATCTCGCCGGTGCCGAGAACTGGAATGAGCGGGAGCGAGTAAAGCACGGAATCTCCGACGGGAATGCCGCCGCCGGCCATGTGGGCGAGGCCCCAGAGCGAGAGGGCGGCGAGCATGGGCTCGGGAAAGGCGGCGCGGCGCAGGTTCCAGCCGACGAGGCCGATCAGCAGCGCCATGGTGGCGACGTAGACGATGAACTCGTAATTGCCGCGCAGCAGGAAGGTCACCGTGAAGCCGGCGACATAGGCCAGCGTGAAGACGAGGATCGCCCACTCGCCACGGGTGAGGGTCGATCGGGCTCCGGGCATGGCGTGCGTCCTCGCTGGCCGGCGCATGCGCTGGCGGCATCAGTGCGTTAGCCCGGCTGCCGCGGCATGCACAAGCCATGCAGGCAACGCATGCAGGGAAGTTCCGTCGGGATTTGCCGGTAGACCTCCGCGGCATCGCCATCGCCGGGGCAGCGGCGCGGCAGGGGATACGACGTCACGACATGGTGCCCCTGCTCGCCGTCCACTCGGCCGGGCCGGCGGCGGTCAGCGGTCGTGCCAGGGTTCGGGCAGCCAGGCATGGGCGTTCCCGGCGGGGGTTGCATGGCCGATGGCGGGGAAGGCCATATGGGCGCCGGCGTCCGGTCGGTGGCGGGCATGTCGAAGAACCGGCCCCGGGTCTCGACCGCGAGCTCGGGATCGACGTCGAAGAGCATTCCGGCTTCCGGGCGGGGGAACCGGAACGGCGCGACATTGGCCCGGTTGGCCGAGGCCTCGGCTGCTTCGCCACGGGGCAATCCGCCGCGGATCGGGGCGCTTCCGACCGCCGGTCAGCCGCCGGTGTGGCTCATGTGGCGGGAGACCTGGCCCGAGACGGTCTGGCGGGAATAGTCGAAGTCGTGGCCCTTCGGCTTGCGCGCGATGGCGGCGGTGATCGCGGCGGTGAGCGGCGCGTCGTCGCCGGGATGGGCGCGGAGCGGCGCGCGCAGGTCGGCTTCGTCCTCCTGGCCAAGGCACATGAAGAGCTGGCCGGTGCAGGTGAGGCGCACGCGGTTGCAGGATTCGCAGAAGTTATGCGTGAGCGGGGTGATGAAGCCGATGCGGCCGCCGGTCTCGGCCACCCGGACGTAGCGCGCCGGGCCGCCTGTGCGCTCGGTCGTGTCGGCGAGCGTCCAGCGGGTCTCGAGGTCGCGGCGCAGGTCCTTCAGTGAATAATACTGCTCCAGCCGGTCCTCGTTGCCGAGATCGCCCATGGGCATGACCTCGATGAAGGTGAGGTCGAAGCCGCGCCGGCCGCACCAGGCGGCGAGGTCGTGGATCTCGTCGTCGTTGACGCCCCGGAGCGCGACGGTGTTGATCTTGACCGCGAGGCCGGCGGCCGTCGCGGCCTCGATGCCCTCCATCACCTGGGCGAGCCTTCCCCAGCGGGTGATGCGGGCGAATTTCCCCGCCTGGAGCGTGTCGAGCGAGACATTGACCCGCCGGACGCCGCAATCGGCGAGGTCGCGGGCGAAGCGCCCGAGCTGGCTGCCGTTGGTGGTCAGCGTCAGCTCCTCGAGCGCGCCGCGGTCGAGATGGCGCGCCATGGCGCGGAAGAAGGTCATGATGCCCTTGCGCACCAAAGGCTCGCCGCCGGTGATGCGCAGCTTCTTCACGCCGAGGCCGATGAAGGCCGAGCAGAGCCGGTCGAGCTCCTCGAGCGTCAGCAGTTCCTTCTTGGGCAGGAACTCCATGTGCTCGGACATGCAATAGACGCAGCGGAAATCGCAGCGGTCGGTGACCGAGACGCGCAGATAGGTGATCGCCCGCGCGAAGGGGTCGACGAGCCGCATCGGTGGCGTCATGGCGAGCGTTTCCATGCAGAAAGGATTAAGTGGCGATGCCCGACTATTCAAGTCGGGGGAACTTGCGCGAATGCGGCTTGGGCCGGGGCGGGCGTGCGGCTATACCGCTTCTGGCCCAGCGCGGCGGTCGCCGTCGGGCGGCGCGGGCGCAGTGGCCGGAAGGGAAATCGGACGGTTCCGAGACGGAGACTTGCCATGCGAGAACCGGGCCGCGCGACGATCACGCCGGGGCGCTCGTGGGATGCGCTCGTGGCGGGCTTCCGCTGGCCGCGGGTGCGGCGGTTCAACATCGCCGAGGCCTGTTGCGACGTCTGGGCGCGGGCCGAGCCCGACCGGCTGGCGCTGCGCTCCCTGCGCCTGGACGGCAGTACGCGGGACTGGAGCTTCGCCGAGCTCTCGCGGGCCTCGAAGCGGCTGGCCAATGCCTTCGCCGGGCACGGGATCGGGCGCGGCGACCGGGTCGCGCTCCTGCTGCCCCAGACCCCGGAGGCGCTGCTGACCCATCTCGCGGCCTATCGGCTGGGGGCGGTGGTGGTGCCGCTCTTCGCGCTCTTCGGCGAGGACGGGCTGGCGTTCCGGCTGGCGGATTCGGGCGCGAAGGCGCTGGTCACGGATGCGGCGGGCCTGCCCAAGATCCTCGCGATCCGCGACCGGCTGCCCGATCTCGCCCGCATCTTCTCCATCGACGGGCGCGAGTCCGGGGTGGAGGGATTCTGGCAGGAACTGGGCCGGGCGGCCGACCGCTGCCCGACCGCATCGACCGGGCCGGAGGATCCGGCCTTCATCAGCTATACTTCCGGCACGACCGGGCAGCCCAAGGGGGCGCTGCACGGGCATCGGGTGCTGATCGGGCATCTGCCGGGGATCGAGCTGGCCCATGAATATCTCGGGCAGAAGGGTGATTTCCTCTGGACGCCGGCAGACTGGGCCTGGATGGGCGGGCTGACCAACGTGCTGCTGCCGGGGCTCTGGTTCGGCGTGCCGGTGCTGGCGCATCGCATGGCGAAGTTCGATCCCGAGCGCGCCGCGGCGCTGATCGGCGAGCAGGGGGTGCGCAACGGCTTCCTGCCGCCCACGGCGCTGAAGCTGATGCGCCAGGCCGGGGTCGAGCGGGTGCGCGGGCTGCGCAGCCTCGCCTCGGCGGGGGAGGCGCTGGGCGGAGCGCTGCTCGACTGGGGCCGGGGGGTCTTCGGGTTGAACATCAACGAGTTCTACGGCCAGACAGAATGCAATGCGGTGCTGGCCAATTGCGCGCGGCTCATGGAGGTGCGGCCGGGGTCGGCGGGCCGCGCGGTGCCGGGGCACCGGGTGGCGATCCTCGGCCCGGAGGGCGATGTCCTCAGGCCGGGCGAGCCGGGCGAGATCGTGGTGCGGCGGCCCGATCCGGTGATGTTCCTCAACTACTGGAACGATCCGGAGCGCACTGCCGAGAAGTTCGCCGGCGACTGGATGCGCACCGGCGACGAGGCGGTGATGGACGAGGAGGGCTACGTGCATTTCCGGGCGCGCAACGACGACGTGATCACCTCGTCGGGCTACCGGATCGGGCCGGGGGAGATCGAGGAATGCCTGGCCGGCCATGCGGACGTGGCGATGGCTGCGGTGGTCGGCGTGCCCGACCCGATCCGGACCGAGGCGGTCAAGGCCTATGTGGTGCTGCGCCCCGGTGCCGCGCAGGAGGGGCTCGCCGGCGCGCTGACGGCGCGGGTGGCGACGCGGATCTCGCCGCATCTCGCGCCGCGCTCGGTCGTCTTCGTCGATGCGCTGCCGATGACCGCGACGGGCAAGATCCAGCGGCGCGAACTGCGCCTGCGCGGCTGATGTGGCCGCGGGAGGAGCCATTTGTCCGACAAGCGGCTGGTTGTGATCGCCTCGCGATGGTATTGATTGCATGGTTCGCCTGGGGGGATCGTTGCGGATGGATCTGGCATCCTATGAATCGCGGCTGGCCTCCGTCCGCGAGCAAGCGGCGCTCTGGAAGGTCCTCACCGAATATTTCCGCGGCAGCGAAGTGGAGAGGGTGGTCTATCACCACCTGCCGCCCATGGGCGCGCGCGACGCGGACCGGATGGACGTCGCCGCGATGGGCGTGCCCGAGGAACTGGTCGATCGCTATGTCGGGGAGAAGCTCTACAAGCAGAATCCGATCCTGCAGCACGGGCTGCGCAGCATCCAGCCGTTCTATTTCGACGAGGTCAGTTTGCCGGAGGATCTGACGCCGGTCGCGAAGGAGTTCCTCGACATCGTCCGGCGCGTCGATTTCCTGCGCGGCCTCGGGGTGCAGGTCTTCGGTCCGCACGGGCGCAACGGCTATTTCGGGCTGGGATTCGTTCCGACGGTGACCCGGCTCGAGCCTGGCCGGGTCAACAACTTCCAATGGGTGTGCCAGCTCGCGCATCTGCGCTACTGCTCGCTGCTCCTGCCGACGCTCGGGCCGCCGCCGAGCCTTTCGGAGCGGGAGACCGAGGTTCTGGCCTGGGTGGCGCGGGGCAAGAGCAATTCCACGATCGGCGAGATCCTCGGCATCTCGGCCCATACCGTCGATGCGCATCTGCGGCGGATCTATCTCAAGCTCGGGGTCTTCGACCGCATCAGCGCGGCGCTGCGCGGCATCGGCGTGGGGCTGATCCATTCCGAGACCTGAGCCCGATCCCGCGATCGCGTTAACCGAGTCGGCGAATTGATCGCAGTGCGTGTGGCGCATAACTGGCGCCCAGGAGAGGCGGGAAATGCCGAATGGGGGTTGGGATGGATGTGATGCAGAATTCGAGGGTCGACAACCGGCTGATGCGCGCGCTGCGCCAAGGGGCGGAGGCCCTGCCGGAGGATCTGGGGCGGTTGCACGAATATCTGATGCTGATCGGGGGCTTGCTCGGCGAGAAGGCCACCGATCACGAGGAAACCTGGGCGCTGGCGCTGGCCGCCGCGGCCGAGATCGAGACCCTGCAGCGGCTCGAGGGCGCGGTGACCGAGAAGGCGATCGCCGTTCCGGCGCGCGACCTGGGCGAGGTCCTGATCAAGTTCGCGATCTGGAATGCGCTGGTGGCGGGCGGCGATGCGGAGGAGGGGAATTGCGACCGCGACCGCCTGATCCGCTCGATCCGCAACGACATCGAGCGCCTCGCACGTGTCGGTGCCGGTGGAAGGCGGGGCGGTCCGGCGAACTGAGCGGTCAGGCGAGCCGTCGGGCGGCGTCCCTGCGGGCGAAGGCGCGCAGGTCGCGGCCGGGGCCGTCGAGGAAGGCCCGGACCCGGCCGGGGTCGTGGGCGGAGAGGCTGCGCAGCCACCAGGCGACCGATTTCTGGATGAACCAGTCGCGATCGGCGACGTAGGTCGCGGCCCAGCCGAGGATGCGCTCGCGCGCGGCGCGATCCTCCGGGCCGGGATGGGTGTGTCGGCTCCAGGGCAGGGTCGCCACCAGCGCCGCGCGCCGCACCCAGCGGTTATCGTCCCGGGTCCAGCTCTCGACGGTATCGACGCGTTCGGGCTGGGCGACCAGCCGGCGCTCCGCCACCTTGCAGGCGTGATCGGCGATGGCCCAGGCGTCGAAGCCCGGCAGCCAGCGCAGGAACTCGCGCCAGACCTCGGCCTCGGCTTCCGGAATCCTGGCCTGGATCAGCAGCTTCGCCGCGGCGATGCGCGCCTCGTGGATGTCGCTGTCCCAGAGCGCGCCCGCCAGCGCGACCCGGCCGGCGATCGTCGCCTCGCGGCGCCATTCCGCGACATGGGACTCGATGACGGGGACGGAGAGACCGAGATAGACACGCGGCGCCTTGTGATAGGCCAGCATCTCGCCGGCCCGCGCGGGATCGGCGGCGGCGTGCAGGGCGGCGAGCGCCTCGGCCCCGGTGGTCATTCCACGGTGACGGATTTCGCCAGATTGCGTGGCTGGTCCACGTCCGTGCCCTTCTGGACAGCGGTGTGGTAGGCGAGCAATTGTGCCGGCGCGGCATAGAGGATCGGCGCGACGAAAGGGTCGCAGGCGGGCATCTGCAGGCTGTGCCAGACGCCGTGGTTCGCGGCGGCGAGCCCGGCGGAATCGCTGATCAGCACCACCTTGCCGTCGCGGGCCATGACCTCCTGCATGTTCGAGACCGCCTTGTCGAAGAGGCCGTCCGAGGGGCTGAGCACCACCACCGGCACATCCTCGTCGATCAGCGCGATCGGCCCGTGCTTGAGCTCGCCGCTTGCATAACCTTCGGCGTGGATATAGCTGATTTCCTTGAGTTTCAGCGCGCCTTCCAGGGCGAGCGGATACATGGTGCCGCGCCCCAGGAACAGGATGTCGCGCGCCTTGGCGATGTCCTTGGCGATCTCGGCGATCTGGGGCTCCAGCGCCAGGGCGCGCGCCAGCAGGCCGGGCGCGCCGCAGAGCACCGTGACGAGGCGCGCCTCCTCGGCGGCATCGAGCGTGCCGCGCTGGCGGCCGGCGGCGATGGCGAGGCCGGCGAGCACGGTGAGCTGGCAGGTGAAGGCCTTGGTGGAGGCCACGCCGATCTCCGGGCCGGCGAGGATCGGCAGCGCCACGTCGCTCTCGCGGGCGATGGTGGAGGTCTCCACATTGACCACCGCCACGATCTGCCCGCCTTCGCCGCGCACGTAGCGCAGGGCGGCCAGGGTGTCGGCGGTCTCGCCGGACTGGCTGACGAAGATGCCGATGGCATTCTCGCCCAGCGGCGGCTCGCGGTAGCGGAATTCCGAGGCGACCTCGATCTCGACCGGGATGCGCGCCAGCCGCTCGAACCAGTATTTCGCCACGTGGCAGGCGTAATATGCCGTGCCGCAGGCCACCATCACCAGGCGCTCGCAGCGGGAGAAGTCGACTCCGGGCGGGATCTCGATACGGTCGCGGCCGTCGCTGACATAGCGGGCGAGCGCGTCGGAGATCACCGTGGGCTGCTCGTGCATCTCCTTTGCCATGAAGTGCTTGTAAGGGCCTTTCTCGGCGAAGAAATTCTCGATCGGAACCTCGACAATCTCGCGCCGGACCGGCTGCCCGGCGGCATCGAAGATCGCGATCGAGTCGCGGGTCAGGACGGCATGGTCGCCCTCCTCGAGATAAGTGACGCGATTGGTGAGCGGCGCCAGCGCCAGCGCATCGGAGCCGATGAAGGCCTCGCCGTCGCCATGGCCGACGGCGAGCGGCGAGCCGCGGCGGGCGGCGATCAGCAGATCCTCCTCGCCCTCGAAGAGGAAAGCGAGCGCGAAGGCGCCTTCGAGTTGGGCCAGCGTCGCCCGGGCGGCCTCGAGCGGCGTCTTTCCGGCGCGCAGCTCGCGGTCGCAGAGCTGGACCACGGCCTCGGTGTCGGTGTCGGTCTCGAAGACACAGCCCTCGGCGGCCAGTTCGTCGCGCAGCTCGCGGAAATTCTCGATGATGCCGTTGTGCACCACCGCGACGGTCCCGGCGCGATGGGGATGGGCGTTGCGCTCGCTGGGCGCCCCATGCGTCGCCCAGCGGGTGTGGCCGATGCCGGAATGGCCGCGGATCGGGTTCTGCACCAGGAGGTCGGAAAGCGCCACGAGCTTGCCGACCGAGCGGCGCCGGTCGAGATGGCCGTCGCTGAGCGTGGCGATGCCGGCGCTGTCGTAGCCGCGGTATTCGAGCCGCTTGAGCGCCTCGAGGATGAGCGGGGCGACCTCATGGCTGCCGAGGATGCCGACGATGCCGCACATTATTCACCTGCCTTTGCCGCTTTGAGCGCCCGCAGCCGCTCCATCAGCCGCAGCCCCAGCCCCGGCTTGACGACCTGCCGGCCGCGGCCCAGCGCCAGCGCCGCCCCGGGCACGTCCTCGGTGATGACCGACCCGGCGGCGACGAGCGCGTCGTCGCCGATCTCCACCGGGGCGACCAGCGCCGAGTTGGAGCCGATGAAGGCGCGCGCGCCGATCCGGCTGCGGTGCTTGAAGACGCCGTCGTAGTTGCACACGATCGTTCCGGCGCCGACATTGGCCTTCGTGCCGACATCCGCGTCGCCGATATAGCTGAAATGGTTGATCTTTGCGCCGGCCTCGATGATCGAGTTCTTGATCTCGACGAAATTGCCCACCTTGGCGTTCTCGGCGATCTCGGCGCCGGGGCGCATGCGCGCGAAGGGGCCGACCTGGGCGCCCTGGCTGATGTGGCAGCCCTCGAAGAAACAGAAGCCGTGGATCGTCGCGCCGGATTCGACGGTGACCTCGGGGCCGAACCAGACATTGGGGCCGATGGTCACGTCGCGGCCCAGGGCCGTGTCGAGCGCGAACCAGACGGTGGCCGGGTCGACCAGCGTCGCGCCGTTGGCCATTGCGGCGAGGCGGGCGGCACGCTGGAAGGTGGCCTCGGCCTCGGCGAGGTCCTTGCGGGAATTGACCCCTTGCGTCTCCTCCTCGGGGCAGAGGATCGCGGCGGTCGCGAGGCCGCGCGCCCGGGCGAGGCCGACGATGGCGGTCAGGTAGTATTCGCCCTTGGTCCTCTCGGGCTCGACCTCGGCGAGAAGCTCGAAGAGCGTGCGGCAATCGGCCACCACCACGCCGGAATTGCACACCGCCCCGCCGATGCCGCGGGGGGCGGGTTCCTCCGCCTCGATGATCGCCTCGAGCGTTCCATCGGGGCCGAAGGCGAGGCGGCCGTAGCGGCCTGGATCGGCCGTCTCGAACCCGAGCACCACCACGCTGGCGCCGTCGCGCCGCGCCGCGAGCATCTTGCGCAGCGTCTCGGGCCGGATGAAGGGCGTGTCGCCATAGAGCACGACCACGTCGCCGTCGAAATCGGCGAGCGCCTCGCGGGTCTGGAGCACCGCATGGCCAGTGCCGCGCTGCTCGGGCTGGCGGGCGAGCAGGACCGTGTCGTCGATCGCGCGGGCGGCGGCGTCGACCCGCGCGGCCTCGTGGCCGGTGACCACGACGATGCGCTCGGGCTCGATGGCGCGGGCCGTGGCCATGGCATGGGCCAGAAGCGGCACGCCGCCGAGCGGGTGGAGGACTTTGGGGTGGTCCGAGTTCATCCGGGTTCCCTGGCCAGCGGCCAGAAGGATGACGGCGATGGACATGGACACTCACTCCGCGACGCGACAAGAGCGCTTCTATCAGGGGTCGTTTCGTGGGAAAAGGCCGCGGCCCATCAGAAAGTGTTTCAATTGTTGCCGGATCAGGGAGAGGGATGAAAAGGCCGGAAACCGCCGACCGCCGCGTCGCGGTCTTCGATCTCGACGGGACGCTCGCCGATACCTCGGCGGATCTGATCGCCGCGGCCAATGCGACCTTCGCGGAGGCCGGGCGGCCGGGGCCGCTCGACCCGCTGGCCGATCGCGCCCTGGCCTTCGCCGGCGGGCGCGCCATGCTGCGGGAAGGCTTCGTGCGGCTCGACGGCGCGGCGGAGCCCGCGCAGGTCGACCGGCTCTATCCCCGGCTGCTCGCGCTCTACGGGCAGGGGCTGCGCGTCGAGACCGAGCTCTACCAGGGCGCCGAGGCGGCGCTCGGGTCGCTCGGCGCGGCGGGCTGGACCCTCGCGGTCTGCACCAACAAGCCCCATGCCCTGGCCGCGCGCCTGCTGGAGGCGCTGGGTCTCGGGGGGCGCTTCGCCGCCCTGCTGGGCGCCGACAGCCTCGACGTGCGCAAGCCCGACCCGCGGCACCTCCTGGAGACGGTGGCGCGGGCGGGCGGCAGCGCGGGTCGCGCGGTGCTGGTGGGGGACACCACCACCGACCGCGAGGCGGCGCGCGGCGCGGGCATGCCCTGCGTGCTGGTGGGATTCGGTCCGGAGGGGGCGGCGGTGGCGCGGCTGGAGCCGGAGGCGGTGCTGGAGC
The DNA here is from genome assembly GCF_036846665.1 of Amaricoccus sp. NCBI lineage: Bacteria > Pseudomonadati > Pseudomonadota > Alphaproteobacteria > Rhodobacterales > Paracoccaceae > Amaricoccus > Amaricoccus sp. The sequence goes on from NZ_DAIUBO010000028.1 coordinate 18,029, forward strand.
ATTACGACGCGCTGCCGGCGCTGCTCGACCGGCTGCTGCCGCCGGGCGGGGGCGGATGGAGCGGGCGGCGGGAATCGAACCCGCGTCTCTAGCTTGGAAGGCTAGGGTCTTACCATTACACAACGCCCGCGTGTCCGCATAGGTAGCGCGCGGCAGGGCCCTGTGCAAGGCACCCGGGCGTCCGCGCGACGGGACCCTGACCGGGCGACCATCACGCCGATCCCGCGGGAGGGTCCTTCCAGCGGCGGCCCGCGCGACCTATGCCGACAACGGCCGGGGCGGGTGCGGGACGTGCCACTGCCACTGCCGCCGGCGCACCACCCGGAGCCGATCGCTCCCGCCTTCATCGCCTCGACGATCCCGGCAGCACGCCAATCGGCGTGCAACAGGGGCTTCCGGCCGCAAGGTTCGGCATTTACGCGGCGAAACCGTCTTGCTATAGGCCGTCGCGCGTTCCGGCGTAGCTCAGTGGTAGAGCAGTTGACTGTTAATCAATTGGTCGCAGGTTCGAATCCTGCCGCCGGAGCCAGAATCTATCAATGAATACAAGAGATTGATAGGCCGCCCACGTCGGGCGGCTTTCTGTTTTTGCAGCGATTCTGCAGCGAACGGCCTGCCGCGTCCAGACGCGAGAGGATTCATCGACTGTTCAGGCCCGAGCGCCAAAATCTCGCCACATCAGTGCTTTGTCTCAGATTCGAGGCGTTGCTGCATGGAAGCTGGGCGGCTCGGATCGCCCCCTTTCCCCGCTTTCGTCACCCGGTCCTGATGCACCGGGTCATGCCCGGGGCGGCGAGGCGGTCGATGCAGGGCAGGGCGACGGCGGCTTCGGCCTTCTGGCGGTCGAAGGGGCGCGAGCGGAGGCTCGGGCCGACCAGCGTCTTGTGGCGCAGCATCGCGGCATGGCAGTCGAAGCGGTCGCAGGCCTTGTCGGCGCGAGAAGCGTGGCGATCCGTGGCCTCGACGGGCTCAGGGTTGTCGATTGGTCGGTCGTCTCCAGCGAGCCGGACGCCAAGCTGAACGCGCCGACGATCATGCTGGCCGAGCGGGCGGCCGACATGATCCGTGGCAGCCCGTTTCTACCCGCCTCCAACGCCCCGGTGGGGTTGGCCGAGGGGTGGGACGAACGGCAGCGACCGGGTTCCCCGATCCGGCGGTGCGGGAATCCAGCTTCCTGACGCCATCGAAAGGATTGCGCGAATCAGCATCATCAGGTAAGCGCCGCTGACGCAATGGCCGTGCCGGGAGAAGGTGGGGAGACCCACCGCCGAAGGAGCAACCGCCCCGGAAACTCTCAGGTCCAAGGACCGGCACTGGTCTCAGCACTCCGGAAAGCGGCCGCAGGGCCCACCGAAGGAGAAAGCCCGGCAACGGGCGAAACTCTCAGGTCCAAGGCACGGAGGGGGCATGGCGGCATCGACCGCCCTGAGCCTTGGGAGTGAATGAAATGACCTCTGTTGCCGTGATCGGCGCCGGCGTGACCGGCCTGACGACCGCCTACGAACTCCTCGACCGCGGGTTCGAGGTGACCGTGTTCGACCGCAATCGCTATGCCGCGATGGAGACGAGCTTCGCCAACGGCGGCCAGCTCTCCGCCTCGAACGCCGAGACCTGGACCCAGTGGGGCACGGTCCTGAAGGGCCTGAAATGGATGCTGCAGGCCGACGCGCCGCTGCTCGTCAACCCCGCCCCGACGCTGCACAAGATGCGCTGGATGGCCGAGTTCCTGTCCAACATCCCGAATTACAAGAAGAACACCGTCGAGACCGTGCGCCTCGCCATTGCCGCCCGTGCGGTTCTCTTCGAGATGGCGGAACGCGAGGGGATCGACTTCGATCTCGAGCGGCGCGGCATCCTGCACTTCTACTCGAACCAGAAGGACCTCGCCCACGCCCGCATGGTCAACGGCCTGCTGGAGCAGGGCGGCCTCCTGCGTCGCGAGCTTTCGCCGGCCGAGGTCCATGAACTCGAACCGGCGCTGCACGGCGATTTCGTCGGCGGCTTCCTGACCGAGAGCGACAGCTCGGGCGACATCCACAAGTTCACGGTGGGTCTCGCCGCGGCCTGCGCCCGGCGCGGCGCCGACCTGCGCTTCGGCAACGACGTCTACGACGTGGCGGCGGTCGATGGCGGGGCGCGGATCAGCTCGAGCGGCGGCGAGGAGAATTTCGATGGCGTCGTGGTCTGCGCCGGCGTTCGCAGCCGGGCGATCGCGGCGGCGCTCGGAGACCGGGTGAACATCTACCCGGTCAAGGGCTATTCGATCACCGTGCATCTCAACGATGCGGAAAGCCAGGCGGCGGCGCCATGGATCAGCCTGCTCGACGACAGGGCGAAGATCGTCGCCAGCCGCTTCGGCAAGGACCGCTTCCGGATCGCCGGCACCGCCGAGTTCAGCGGCGCCAACCGCGACATCCGCCACGACCGCATCCACCCGCTCGTCGGGTGGTGCGAGAAGCACTTCCCCGGCATCTCGACGGAACATGCGACGCCGTGGGCGGGCCTCCGGCCGATGACGCCCTCGATGCTGCCGCGGGTCGGGCGCGGCAAAAAGCCTGGCGTGTTCTACAACACCGGCCACGGCCACCTCGGCTGGACGCTTTCCGCCGCGACGGCCAGGATCGTCGCCGAGAGCGTCGCCGCCGAAATGAAGCTCCCTCGGATGCCCACGCCGGGAGCCGTCCCCGCCTAGGGAGCATGGGCACCCACTCGCGGACAAGGCCGGCATTCAAAGGGCGTAGGGTCTGAACGAAGGGCAGCCATGCGAGTGCCGGCCCGGGGACGCCGCGGCGAGCATGGGCCGCCATCCGCCCTTCGCTGTTCAGGATCATGGCCGCCCGTGCTCGCCGGCTTCCTCGTCATCGGCGCGGCCCTTCCGGGGCCGCCGCAGCATGTGACCCGGAAACCCGCGGCTTCGGCGCCTCCGTCGCCGGCCTCGTCGCGGGCGCGCAGTTCGCCGCATCCGTGGTGATGCGTATCCGGCCCGGTGCCCATCGCCCTGGCAAGCGCGCTCAGCGCAGCCGATGCATCGCGGAGTGCGCCCCGCGCTCCGCCTCCAGCGTGCGGCGGACGCGGTCCTCGGGGAAGGCGTCAGGGTCTGTGAACTGCAGGTTCCGCAGCAGCGTCACCGCCTGCAGGGCGGGGTCGCGCTCGCGGATCTCCCGCCGTCGCATTGGAGGGTGCCGCCCACCTGCAGCACCCTCTTCTCGTCGGGTCCGGTCGCAGGGCGTTCGGCGTCGATTCTGCGGGACTTTTCGCCTTGCCTCCGAATCCTGCCGCCCGAGCCATATGATCAAGCGCCTGGGCTGGCTTTCCGTCCGACTGCCCGACTTGGACGGACGGATGCGGTCGATCTCGTCGGCCGGCAGGCGTGTCCGGCCGGCGCCCCGCCCGGCATCATGTGCCGGGGCTGTCTCCATGCCGGATCCCGCCTCGACAGGTCCTTGACCGGAGGCGGAAGTCGGATACGGTCGTGGGTAACGGAGACGGTACATGCGCCGCGTCGGATCCATCGCCATCGTCGGAGGGGGCTCGTCGGGGTGGATGGCCGCGGCGCATTTCGGGCGGCTGTTTCCCGACCTCAAGGTATCGGTGGTCGAATCCGACACGATCCCGGTCATCGGCGTCGGCGAGGCGACCGTGCCGCTCCTGACCCTCTTCATGGACCGGCTCGGATTCCCGGACCCGCAGGCCTGGATGAAGCTGTGCGACGCCACCTACAAGACCGGGATCCTCTTCGAGGATTGGCGCGCGCAGGGCGAGGCCTATTGGCATCCCTTCGAATACCTCGACTACGTCGATGTCGGCATTCACGCCGGGCATTGCTGGCTGAACTGGCACCAGGCCGGCGATCCGGCGTTCCGGACGCGGCAATCCTTCGCCGAGGCGTTCTTCCCCTCGTTCCGGCTGAACGCGCTCGGCAACCGGGCGCCGGCCTTCCGCGAGGTGGCCTATCACATCGACGCGGGCCTCCTGGGGGAGTTTCTGCGCAAGGCCGCACCCGGGGTCGAGCGCGTGATCGGGACGGTTCAGGCGGTCGAGCGCGGCGCCGAGGGCGAAATCGAGGCCGTGCTGCTCGACGGCGGGCGGCGCGTGGCGGCCGATCTCTTCCTCGACTGCACCGGGTTCCGGCGCGTGCTGATGCGCGCCGCGGCGCCCGAGAACCGCTTCGACTCCTACGCCCGCTCGCTCTTCTGCGACCGCGCCGTGGTGATCCGGATGGAGCATCCCGAGGGTACGGCCAAGGAAACCGCACTGCATCCCTACGTGCGGGCCGCGGCGCGGTCGGCGGGCTGGATCTGGTCGATCCCGCTCTACGGAAGGATGAGCTCGGGCTATGTCTATTCCAGCGCCTTCCTGAGCGAGGAGGAGGCCGAGCGGGAACTGCGCGACTACTGGCGCCTCGGCGATCGCGACGTCGGCCCGGCGCACAAGGTGCGGTTCGAGACCGGCAAGCTCGACCGGAGCTGGGCGGGCAACTGCATCGCCATCGGCCTCGCCGGCGGCTTCATCGAACCGCTGGAATCAACCGGCCTCGCGATCACCCAGACCGGGATCGAGCTGGCGGGCTCCATGCTGGATGCCCGGGTCTACGATGCGCGGACGGTGGCGCGCTACAACGCCCACATGACCAAGTTCTACGAGGACGTCCTGCATTTCATCATCGTGCACTACTGCCTGACCCGGCGCCGGGATTCGGCCTTCTGGCGCGCGGTGGCCGAGAGCACCCATGTGCCCGAGGCCTTGGCGGCACGGCTCGAGGTCTTCCGCCGGCTGCTGCCCACCGGCGCGACGCGCGGCACGAACGAGGTCTTCATGTTCCGCGACATCAGCTGGTTCGCGGTGCTGCTCGGCATGGGGTTCGACTTCGAGGCGGCGCCGGTCCCGGACAAGCTGCAGAATGCGGCGCGGATGATCCGCGCCCGCAAGGCGGAGCGGCTCGCCGAGCAGGAGCGCCGGCTGCCGAACCACTACCGCTATCTTCGGGAGTACGTCTTCGGCCGGCCCTGAGCCTGCGCGCGCCCCGCCGTCAGCCGCCGGTGTTCTCCGCGAGCGTCCGCAGGAAGCGCGCCGCCGCCGCCTCGGCGCTGTCGGGCTCCGCCTCCCCGGCGCGGGGATGTCCGACCGCCGCCATGTAGAGCGCCGCCTCGTCCACGCCGTCCAGGTCGAGCAGCGCGTTCACCTCGTCGTCGACGAAGCCGCCGACCGGGGTGGCGCCGAGCCCGAGCGCGGCGGCGGCGAGCAGCGCGCTCTGGCAGATATGCCCGGCCTCGAGCAGGGCGAAGCGGTAGCCGCGCTCGCCATACTTGAAATACGAGCGGCCGAAGGCCCCGGCGAAGATCAGCACCGCGGCGGCCTGGCCGAAGAGCTTCGCGTCGAAGGTGGCCTCCGCCAGCGCCGGGCCGGGTGCGCGGGACGAGACGCGCTCCAGCACGTGCCGGTCGACCCGGTAGTGATAGACCCCCGCCTCCACCCCCTCGATGCGCGAGGCGGCGAGGTAGGTCTCGATCGGAAAGAGCGCGCCGGCCGACGGCGCCGCGCGGACCGGCTGCGCGACCGGCCCGTCCTCGAGGCTGCCGGTCAGGCCGGCGCAGAGATGGAGCAGCGTGGCGACCTCCGCGAGCGCCAGTGGCCGATCGTCGAAGCGGCGGACCGATCGCCGCGCGCCGAGAACGGCCACCGGTCCCGCGGCGGCGGCCCCCGGTAGCACGTCGGGCAGGGCGATGGTCGCCGCCCCCGGATAATGCTTGAAGGTCCGGGCCATCAGGACGTGGAAGTCGGGATTGTTGTTCACCATGTAGATGCGCCGGTTGAACTCGAGGTCGTTGCGGCGCTGCTTGCTGTTCTCGTGGAAGAGCTCGGACAGCCGGAGCGGCTGGCCCTCCTGCGCGACATCGTCCGGCGGTGCCATGGGGTCTCCGATCCTCAGGGAAACGGATGGGGATAGGGGTTGAGTTCGTCCAGCCGGGGCGGGCCTTCGCGAAAGCCGAGACGCACGGGCACCTCGTAGAGCCGGGAGCCGCCGAGGAAGCGGTGCCGGTAGTCGGCGTCGAGCGGCTGGAGATCCGGCATCACCGCGCGCGCCACCCGGAGGCCGGCGGCCGCGACGTCCGGAACGGTCAGGTCGAGCGCCGCGATCCGGAGGCCCGCATCGCGCAGGATGTCGAGGGTGATCCGCAGGTCCTGCCGCGCATCCCCGGTGCCGCGGCTCTCCCAGCTGTCACCCGCGGTTGCGCGATCCCCCTCGAGCAGGAACCGGATCGCATGGCCGAGGTCGCCATAGGCGTAGAGCGCCACATGGTCCTCGAAGTCGCGGATGTCGGAGAAATCCTCCGCGAAGGCGAAGCGGGCGCCGTTCCGCCCGAGGAACTTCGCCCATTCCCGGGTCTGCACCGCCTCGGTCATCGCTTTCGCCGCGGCGGCGACCGGATCGAGCCCGGCCGCCCCGCCCGCCGAGATCATCGGCGGCGAGCGGCGCTCGTCCACCAGCAGGCAGAGGAACGAGGCGATCGGCAGGTCGAGCGTCGTCCGGAACAGCAGGTAGCGCAGCCCGTCGCGCCGCAGCCGCTCGGCATGGAGCCGGGCGAGTGCCGGATGCGAGGCGATGTCGACGCGCGGGACCGGCAGCCGGTTCATCCAGGTGATCATGAAGGCGTCGCGCTCGACGCATTCCCAGATGCCCTTCAGGAGCGCGGTATCGAGATCCCGGGCGCAGGCGAGCCCGGTCGACATGGAGGGCCCGGCGGGCCGTTCCCCGAGCTCGGCCCGGCAGGGAAAATACGGCATGTAGAACATCGAGGCCGCGGACCGCACCGGGTGCGCCCCCGTCGCCGGCCAAGC
>NZ_DAIUBO010000029.1:0-24690 GCF_036846665.1 Amaricoccus sp.
GACTTCCCCCTAATCGCTTCGCTTCCTTCCCGCGTCAGCGGGTTCGTTCAATCCCTATTGGGTACAGACTCTAGGCGAGGATGGCGATGCGATCCCAAGTCATTGCAGCAGGCCCGTCAGCCCCTCGCCGGCCAGCTTGACGCCGAGGATCGAGAAGACGACGGCGAGGATCACCGGCCCGTTGTCGATCATGAAGGCCCTCGCGGCATCGAGCCCGCGCGTGGCCGCCTTCCCGGCGACCAGCCTGGCGGCCGTCGCCGCCAGCACCGAGGCAGAGCCGAGCAGCACGAAGGCGAGGGCGGGACCGGCCGCGTCGCGGCCGATAAGCCCAAACCCGGCGATGGAGCCTGCCGCGCCTGCGGCGAAGGCGATGTTCTTGGGATTGACCCCGCCGAGCGCCGCGCCGATGCCGAAGGCGCGCAGCGGCCGGGCGTCGCCGAGCGCCGCCATCCAGCCGGGCACCGGCGCCGCCGCGCCGCCCCGGGGCCGGCCGCACCACTTGGCCGCTGCGGCGGCCAGGAGCCCGAGGCCGGCGCCGAGCCGGATCAGGTTGGCGAGGGGTCCGGCACTCAGGCCCGCGCCGTCGAGAAGCGCCACCACCAGGGTGGTCAGCGCCGCGAGGCCGGCGACGAAGCCCGCGGCGAAGGCCGGCCCCGCGGTCGTGGCCCTCGGGCCGCTGAGGACCAGGATCGCGCCGACAACGGGGAAGGGGCTGAGTGCGACGCCCATGGCGAGCGGCAGGACCAGCGCCGCGGCGTCGAGCGCGCCGCCGGTCATGTCACGGCCATTTCGCCACCGGCGGCAGGGACATCAGCACCGCCTCGGGGTTGTGGCCGGTCTCGAGCCCGAAGCGGGTGCCACGGTCGTAGACCAGGTTGAACTCGGCATAGCGCCCGCGCCGGATGAGCTGGATCTCGCGCTGAGCCTCCGTCCAGGTCTCGGCGAGGTGGCGCCGGGTGATCGGCAGGAAGACGGTGAGGAAGGCGCGGCCCACATCGCGCACGAAGGCGAAATCCGCCTCCGCGTCGCCGCTGGCGAGATCGTCGAAGAAGATGCCGCCGACCCCGCGCGGCTCGTTCCGGTGGCGGATCAGGAAATACTCGTCCGCCCAGGCTTTGAAGCGGGGGTAGTAGCCCGGATCATGCGCGTCGCAGGTGGCCTTTAGCGCGGCGTGGAAGGCGGCAGTGTCGGCCGCATCCTCGATCATCGGGTTGAGGTCGGCGCCGCCGCCGAACCATTGCGCGCTCGGTGTCCAGAACATCCGCGTGTTCAAGTGCACCGCCGGGCTGAGCGGCGAGCGCATATGCGCCACGAGGCTGATTCCGGAGGCCCAGAAGCGGGGATCGGCGTCGAGGCCGGGCACCTCGCGCCGCGCCGTCAGGCTGCGCTGTGCCTGCGCGCCGAGCCTGCCGTAGACGGTCGAGACATTGACGCCCACCTTCTCGAAGACCCGGCCCCCGCGCATCACCGCCATCACCCCACCGCCGGCGTCCTCGCCGTCCTCGCCGGCGCGGCGGGTCGCCTCGCGCTCGAAGCGCCCCGCCGGCAGCCCGGCGAAAGGGCCCGCGTCCTGGGCGTCCTCCAGCGCCTCGAAGGCGGCGCAGATCTCGTCGCGCAACGTCTCGAACCATGCCGCGGCACGGGCCTTCAGCGTCTCGCCGGACTCGGGATCCTCCATCGCTTCACCTCATGGAACTCGGGTCCCGGGACTAAGGGAGTGCGGTGGCGGCGTCCAGTCCGGCACGGCCTCCTCCACCGGAGGTTCGGGCGCTGCCAGATCGGCGCGGTTGGTCGCCACCAGCTTCCAGGCGCGCCCCGCGTGCCGTTCCCGCAGAATGCAGCGATTCGCACCGGGCAGGGCGCCGCCTTCGACCTGTTCTTGTGACGGTCGCGCACGGAACAGGGAGAGCGATCTGCGAATGCCCCCGGGGTGCCGGGCCTCAGGTGACGGCGATGATGTCTTCCTTGGTCATGGAGCCGGGGACGATGGTGATCGGCACGCGCAGCTCGCCGATGCGGCGGCCGGTCAGCGCGGTGACGAGCAGGCCGGGGCCGCCGTTCTCGGTGCCGGCGCCGAGGACCACGACGCCGATCTCGGGGTTCTCCTTGAGATGCTTGAGCACCGCGTCGACCTTGTCGCCCTCGCGGATAGCGAGCGAGGGCGTCACGCCTTCGCGTTTCTCCATGCGGTCCTTAAAAACCTGGAAATGCGCCTCGATCTTCTCGTGCGCCTCGGCCCGCATCACGTCGGCCACGCCCATGAAATGCTGGAACTCCTCGGGCGAGACGATGGCGAGGATCTCGACTCCGCCGCCGGTCTTGGCGGCCCGGATCGCGGCGTAGCGCATGGCGTTCAGCATCTCGGGCGTGTCGTCGAGGATGATCAGGAACTTGCGCATGCGTCTCCCCCTTGGCCTGCGCGATCATCTTCGATGCCCGCCGGCTTCGCAAGCCGGGTGAAACCGGATCTGCGCGCCCAGCCGCGGAGGTTTGCCTGGCCGGCACAGGCGTGGTATACACTTAATACGATCGGGCGCCCGCGGTTCAATTTCGGGACCGCGCTCGGGGCGACCGGTCCCCATGACCGATTGAAGATCGCCCGGATGCCGATTCAACGAAAGAGCATAGCCATGACATCCTTCCCCCGCCTCGCGACCCTCATGCTGTCGGTCTCGGCCCTGACCGCCTGCACCACGATCTTTTCCGACGATTTCGAGGCCGATCCCGTCGGCGGCAGCCCGCTCGCCGCGCCCTCGGGGCCGCCGGCGGGCGACAGTGTCGCCACCCAGACCAGCGCCGGAAATTCGGCCACCGTAAGCAATGCCGCGCCGCTCGACGGCGCCCATTCGCTGGTGCTGCAGGGTCCGAGCGCCGGCAGCCGGCCGCGCGTGATCCTGACCGCGGCCTCGCATCCCGACAACGGCAAGCCGATCCTGACGCGGTTCAGGGGGCAGCTCTCCCCGGGCGCGAGCGCGGAGATCAACATGAGCTCGGGCGGGCCGTTCTGGGCGCTCCAGATCGAGCTCTCGGGCGGTACTGTGACCGCGAACGGCGTGAACGTCGGCACCTATGTCGAGGGCGGGACCCACGAGGTCTTCATCAACATGTTCCCGACCGGCGACTTCTGGCGCTTTACCATGACCGGCGACGCCAATGTGCCCGACAACGTCGGCGGCCCGCTGCCGCATCCTGGCGATTTTCCGGGCGACAGTTTCGGTGCCGTGATCGAGCTTCAGGCCCCCGGTGCCGAGACCTACCGGCTGGACAACATCACGATGAACCAGCAGACCTGACGCCGCCTTCGGGGCGGTTCAGATCGGGCGGCTGCGGACCAGGCCGACGATCTCGTAGGTGCGCGCCAGGATCGGCTCGGCGATCGCGGCGGCGCGGTCGGCGCCGTCGCCGAGGATGCGGTCGATCTCGGCGGGGTCGGCCATGAGCTCGGTCATGCGCGCGGTGATCGGCCCGAGGCGGGCGACCGCGAGCTCGGCCAGCGCCGGCTTGAAGACCGAGAACGGCGCCCCGGCGAATTCCTCCAGCACGGTCTCGGGCGGCCGTTCCGCGAGCGCGGAATAGATGGTGAGCAGATTGCGTGCCTCGGGGCGGTCGGCGAGCAGGGTCAGGCTGTCGGGCAGCGGCGCGGAATCGGTGCGCGCCCTGCGGATCTTCTGGGCGATGGCATCGGCATCGTCGCTGAGGTTGATGCGGCTCATGTCCGAGGGATCGGATTTCGACATCTTCTTCGAGCCGTCGCGCAGGGACATGACCCGCGTCGCCGCGCCCTCGATGATCGGCTCGGCCAGCGGGAAGAACGGCGTGCCGAAATCGTGGTTGAACTTGGCCGCGATGTCGCGGGTCAGCTCCACATGCTGCTTCTGGTCCTCGCCCACCGGCACATGGGTGGCGTGGTAGACGAGGATGTCGGCCGCCATCAGGTTGGGATAGACATAGAGCCCGGCGCTCGCCGCCTCGCGGTCCTTGCCGGCCTTGTCCTTGAACTGGGTCATGCGGTTCAACCAGCCGAGCCGCGCCACGCAGTTGAAGACCCAGGCGAGCTCGGCATGGGCCGGTACCTGGGACTGGTTGAAGAGGATCGAGCGTGCGGGGTCGAGGCCGCAGGCAAGATAGGCGGCCGCGAGCTCCCGCGTGGCATGGGCGAGCTTCGCCGGATCCTGCCAGACGGTGATCGCATGCAGGTCGACGACGCAATAGATCGTCTCGAGCCCCTCGTCCTGCATCGCCACCCAGCGGCGCAGCGCCCCGAGGTAATTGCCGAGCGTCAGGTTGCCCGAGGGCTGGGCGCCGGAGAAGACGCGGGGCTCGAATTTCGGCTCGGACATGGCCTCGTCGTCTCGTCTGGGCTATGGATGCGCGCGCTTATTGCCGTTGCGCTGCGCCCCGTCAACAGGAGCCCCGATGCCGTCGTCCGGACCCTTCCAGCGCCTGCCTCCCCTGGTCGTCGGGCTGGTGATCGGCCTCGTCGCGATCGAGGCGGTGCTGCAGCTCGGGGCCCAAGGGCTGATCGGCGGGCCGCAGGCGGCCGGCTGGCGTCTCGAGGCGATGACGCGCTTCGGCTTCTCCGCGCCCCTTTTCGACTATATGGTCGAGACGCGGCGGCCGACGGCCGACGGGCTGATGCGCTTCATCACCTATCCGACGGTGCATTCGGGCGCGATGCACGCGATCTTCGGCGCCGTGCTGCTTCTGGCGCTGGGCAAGGCGGTCGCGGAGCGATTCTCCCAGGCGGCGATGGCCGGGATCCTGCTGGCGGGGACCATCGCCGGGGCGCTGGCATACGGGTTTCTGCTCGACAGCCGCGTGCTGCTCGTCGGGATCTATCCAGGCGTCTACGGGCTGATCGGCGCCTTCAGCTGGTGGCTCTTCACCGCGTCCGACAGTGCGGCGCGCGGCCGGATCGCGGCCTTCCGGCTGATCGGGGTGCTGGCCGGGCTGCAGCTGCTCTTCCGGCTGCTCGTCGGCGGTGGCGACGAATGGGTGGCGCATCTGGCGGGTTTCGCCACCGGCTTCGCGCTCGCCCCGCTGCTCGCCCCGGATGGCGGCGCGCGGCTGCGCCGCTGGCGCGACCGGGCCCGGCAGCGCTAGGTAGGCGATTTGCGGCCGGCGCGCGTCGGGCCGTTTCCCACAATCGAGGGCTTGCGTATAAGAACGCGGCCGGGCGGGAGCGGGGTCGGAGCGGATGGATCACACGAGGCGGTTTCGGCTGCGAATGGCTGGCTTCTCCGACGAGGAGATCCTTATCTTCGGACTCGAGGACTGCCCGGACGAGAGGGTGATGGACTTCATTTCCCAGGAGCTCATCACGCGGGTGCTGCGACCCCACCTGAACGGGTCTCAGCGTCACGTGCTGGCTGACAAATGGGCCACGCAGGCGCTTCTCGCCTCGATCGGAGTGCCGGTTCCGAAGCTCTATGGCCTCTATCATCCACAGGTCGGGATGACCGCTGCCGGTGAGCCGCTGACGACGCCGGAAGAATTCGCCGAACTGATCCGCGGCGAGCTGCCCTGCCGGCTGTTTCTCAAGCCGCGCGGCGGCCGGCAGGGGCACGAGGTGCGGGCTGTGGATGCCGCCCCTGACGCCGACGGCATACCGTGCGCCAAGACCGCCGCAGGAACGCAGACCCTCGCGGCATTTCTCGACGCGCTGCCGATGGAGGCTGCCGACGGTCAGGACAGGTCCTGCGAGGGCTACCTGGTGCAAGGGTTCATCGATCAGCATCCGGCGGTCGCAGCCTTCAACCCCGGGTCGGTCAACACGGTGCGGATCATCACGTTTCGCGGGCTGACGGGCGAGGTGACGATCGACGCCGCATTCCTTCGCACCGGTCGCGCCGGCGCGCAGATGGACAACTGGTCGCAGGGCGGCCTGGTCGCGGATGTGGATCTTGCGACCGGCGCTGTCACCAGGGCGTTCGGATCGCTTAAGCATGAAGCGCCGCGACGGGTCGCCACGCATCCCGACAGCGGCGTGGCCTTCGAGGGCTTCGTGCTGCCGGACTGGCCGCGCGCCCTGGAAGCCTGCCGCAAGGCGGCGCGGGTCTTCTCAGGAGTGCGCTGGGTCGGCTGGGACGTGGCGATGACACCCGCGGGCCCGGTGATCGTCGAGGGCAATTCCGACTGGTCGATCGCGACGCAGCTGGTCAACGGCGCCTATCTCGGGCCTGGCCGGCGCGCAGAACTTGAGCGCGAGGTCGCGCTGCCCGACCGGTTGCCGAGCCTGCCGCGTGCGTTCGCGAGGGTCGCCAGGCGGGAGTTCCGGCGCGGCCGGCGGTGGGTGCTTCGTGGCTGACCGCGGCGCTGCGGCCGCCACCCCGGGGCGCGAGCGACACGTGGTGCTATGGACCGGCGGCTGGGATTCGACGTTCCGTGTGCTCGACCTGATCTCCGGTTCCGATGCCATCGTGCAACCCTACTACGTTGTCGACTCCGGGCGGCGGTCGCATCGAATGGAACTGTCGCGCATGGCCGAGATCGTCGCGGCAGTGGCGTCGCGGGGCTGGCCCGGTCGGCTGGAACCGCCGGATGTGGTGGAGATGCCGGACACCGGCCGACATCCCGACATCCGCGCGGCCTGGACGACGCTCCACGACGAGATCGGCCTCGGGTCGCAGTACGAATGGCTCGCCTGCTTCGCGCGCGATCGTGACCTGCGCGGCCTGGAACTCGGGGTCGTCGCGGGCGGGAGCAAGACCGAAACCTTTCTGCGGCCCCGCGTGGTCCGGCGAATGGAGGTGGGGCGCGAGGTGACGGTCTTTGGCCGCGAGGGGGAACCGGGTGCCGTGCTCTTCGAGCGCATGACCTTTCCGCTGCTGGCGACCAGCAAGGCGCGCATGGGCGAGATCGCCGCGGAGCGCGGCTTCCGCGACCTGCTCGAGCGCTCGTGGTTCTGCCATGACCCGCTGCTCGGGCGCTATGCCTGCGGCCTCTGCGTGCCCTGCCGCGATGCTGTCAGCCGCGGGCTCGCCTATCGGCTGGGCTGGCGCGGCCAGGCCATTGCGCTCCTGCCCGGCCGCTTGTCGGGTCTCGTGGCCAAGGGACGCCGCCGGCTGCGGCAGAGGCGCTAGCCCGGCATCGGCGTCACTGCGGGTCTTCGCAGAAGATGTCGCCCTCGTCCGAGGGGAAGCCCTGGATCGTCTGCGGGACAGGGCAGGCGAAATAGCTGACATAACCGCCGGAACCCTGGGTGATATAGGCGCGCGTCCATTCGTCATGCGAGAGCGCCGGCCTCTCGGGCGCATCCCGGGTGGGTCGCCCGTCGGACGAGTAGAAGGCGATGTTGATCTCGGGCTGGCAGGTATTGGTCAGCCGCTTGACGTCATAGCTGCCCATCGGGCTGTCGGGATCGGCCGTAAGCGAGATGCAGGCCTGGGCTTCGGCCTGGGTCAGCACGGGGGCCTCCGGATCCTTGGGGACGGTGCTGCAGCTGCCAGCAGCGAGCAAAAGCCCGAACGTCACGATTAGTGCCGGTTTCATGCGAATTCTCCATATGCAGTGATAAAATCGCTCGAAAGAAGGTCGGCATGCCGCAGAGTCAGTTGAATGGGCGGAGTGTATCACATCGCGGGTCACTCGTTAAGCGACAACTACCCCCCGGTCCGCGCAGAGGATTCGTTTCCCGTTGCGGGTGTCGGCCTTCGGGAAGCACGGGCAGGATCTACGGCGCCGTTGAGGGCCGTCCAAACGTAGCGTGGGTGATTGGCTGAAACGCGCTACTTTGTCTGGTGCGAGGTCCGCGACGACAGTGCGCGGCCGCTGCGGGGGCGAACGCCTACCCGAAGCAAGCACCCAGAGAGCGTGTCAGGCCCGTCTCCGCAGGGCGGCGCGGATATCCGCGCCGCGGATCGCACCGGTGGCGAGCACGGCGGCACCGTAGCTCGCGGCGCCCAGGCCCACCAGGAGCGCGAGCGCGCCGTAGCGGAGATAGTCGGTGGCGAGGGCCTCGTCGAGCCAGGCAGCGGCCCCGAGGAGCACCGCGCCCATGACCAGGCAGGAGAGCGCGATCCGGGGCAGCGCGCGCTTCAGCCGCGCGTCGATCGCCGCGGCGCCGTCAAAGGACCGGGTGCCGCGCCAGAGTTGGACCAGCATGACCCATCCCGCCACCGTGGTGCCCAGCGCCGCCGCGGCGAAGCCGACGAAGGGCGCGAGGCCGAGGGCGACGCCGGCATTGACCAGCATCGCATGCACGGCGTAGCGGAACGGCGTACGGGTGTCCTCGCGGGCGTAATAGACCGGCGAGATCACCTTCTGCAGCACGAAGGCCGGCAGGCCGGCGCCGTAGATCGCCACCGCGAGTGCGGTGGCCTGGGTGTCTTCGGGGCCGAAGGCGCCGCGCTGGAAGAGGACGGCCACGATCGGCACCGGGATCACCATCAGCGCGAGGGCTGCGGGCAGGGTCAGGGCAAGGGTGAATTCACTGGCCCGGTTCACGGCGCTCCGGCCGCCCTCGGTGTCGCCGGCGCGCAGGCGGCGCGCGAGGTCGGGCAGGAGCACGACGCCGATCGCGAGCCCCACCACGCCGAGCGGCAGCTGGTAGAGCCGGTCGGCATAGGAGAGCCAGGCCACGGCCCCGTCGAAGAAGGATCCCACCTGGCGGCCGACCAGCAGGTTGATCTGGACCACGCCGCCCGCGAGCATCGCCGGCGCCGCGATGACGGCGAGCCGGCGCATCTCCGGGGTCAGCCGCGGCCGGCCCGGCAGGATGCGGAAGCCGGCGCGGCCCACCCCCCACCAGACCAGGGCGAGCTGGGCGACGCCGGCCACCGGCACCGACCAGATCTGCCAGAGGCCGATGTTGCCGCCGGTCCAGTAGCCGATCAGCAGGAAGGCGATCATCACCAGGTTCATCAGGATCGGCGCGGCGGCGGCCAGCGCGAAGCGGCCGAGCGCGTTCAGCACGCCGCTCAGGAGCGCTGTGAGCGAGATGAAGATGATGTAGGGAAAGGCGATGCGGCCATGGGTGATGCTGAGGTCGAAGCGGATGTCGCCGTGAAAGCCGCTCGCCATGGCCAGCACCAGCCAGGGCATGGCCATGATGCCCACGAGGGTGAAGACGATCAGGAAGGCGCCGAGGTTCGACAGCGCGTCACGCGCGAAGCCCTCGGCGTCCTCCCCGCCTTCCAGGCGCTTGGCGAAAATCGGCACGAAGGCGATGTTGAAGGCGCCCTCGGCGAAGAAGCGGCGGAACATGTTCGGCAGGGTGAAGGCGATCAGGAAGGCCTGTGCCACCGGCCCGGCACCGAGCAGGGCGGCCATCAGCACGTCGCGGGCGAGGCCGAGGACCCGGCTGAACATGGTCCAGCCGCCCACGGTCAGGAAGGCCGGCAGGAGGCGGATCGGACGGATCAATCGGGCTTTCCGTCCGCCTGGTCGATGACCGCGCGCAGCCGCGCCTCGAGGGTCTCGCGCTTGCCCTCGGCATGCAGCTTCAGCCCGAAGAGATCCTTGACGTAGAAGACGTCCACAGCCTGCTTCCCATAGGTCGCGATGATCGCCGAGGCGATCGAGATGCTGTTGGCGGTCAGGGTGCGCGCGAGGTCGTAGAGCAGGCCGGGCCGGTCACGGGTCTCGACCTCGATCAGGGTATAGATGTCGGAGGCGGTGTTGTCGAAATGCACGCGCGTCGGCACCACGAAATCCTTCTCGCGCTTCTTGATGCGGTCCCGCGATTTCAGCGCCTCGCGGGCGACCACCTCGCCCCGGAGCGTGCGGCCGACGGAATGGCGCAGCCGCGCCAGCCGCGCCCGCTCGTAGGGCGCGCCCTGGGCGTCCTGGATCCAGAAGGCGGCCGTGGCGATGCCATCGGTCGAGGTATAGGTGCGCGCGTCGACCACGTTGGCCCCGGCCAGCGCCAGCGCGCCGGCCAGGCGGGCGAAGATGCCAGGGTGGTCCGACATGGCGAAACAGGCCTGGGTGGCGTCGCGGCCGAAATCGAGCTCGATGTCGATCGCGGGCTCGCCCTCGGGTAGCCTCCGCACGAGATCGGCGAAGATCGCATGGGTGCGCGTGTCGAAGCCGAGCCAGTAGGGGGCGTAATGCCGGGCGCATTCCGCGTGGATCTCGTCTTCCCCCCAGCCCTCGAGCGCCTCCGCGAGCGCCGCCTTGGCCGCCGCCTCGCGCTCGGGCCGGCTTTGGGACTGGCTGCCGCCGGTGAGATATTCGAGGGTCTCGGCATAGAGCGTGCGCAGCAGCATCGCCTTCCAGTTGTTCCAGACGTTTGGCCCGACGCCGCGGATGTCGCAGACCGTCAGCACGGTCAGGAGCTTCAGCCGGTTCGGGCTCTTCACGATCTGGGCGAAGTCGCGCACGGTGCGCGGCTCGGCCAGGTCGCGCTTCTGGGCGGTGTCGGACATCAGCAGGTGGTTTCGCACCAGCCAGGCGACCATTTCCGTCTCGTCGGCATCGAGCCCGAAGCGCGGCGCCAGCCGCAGCGCGATCTCGCCGCCGAGCTCGGAATGGTCGCGGCCGGAGCCCTTGGCGATGTCGTGCAGGAGCAGCGCCACATAGAGCACCCGGCGATTGACCCCGCGCGCGAGGATCTCGGTGGAGACCGGCAGATCCCCGATGAGCTCGCCCTGCTCGATCTGGCTGAGCGTCGAGATCGTGCGGATGATGTGCTCGTCCACCGTGTAGTGGTGGTACATGTTGAACTGCATCATCGCCACGATGCGCCCGAATTCGGGGATGAAGGCGCCGAGCACCCCGACCTCGTTCATCAGGCGCAGCGCCCGTTCGGGGTTGCCGTGGCCGAGCAGCAGTTCGAGAAAGATCCGGTTCGCCTCCGGATCGTTGCGCAGGCGGTCGTCGATCAGGGCGAGATTGGCGGCCACCAGCCGCAGCGCGTCGGGATGGATCAGCGTCCCGGTCGAGAGGCCTTCCTGAAAGAGCCGCAGGATATTGACCGGATCGGCGAGGAAGGCCTCGGGATCGGCCACGTCTAGGCGCCCGTGCTTGAGCCGGTAGCCTGCCGCGGTGCGGTCCCGGCGCAGGGTCAGCACGTTGCGCAGCGTCCGGCCGAGCCCCGGCCGCGGCTTGACGTGCTGCGCCTCGAGCGCGGAGAGGAAGATGCGCGTGAGGTCGCCCACGGCCTTCGCATGGGTGAAGTAATCCTGCATGAAGCGCTCGACCGCCCGCTGCCCGCGCGTCGAGCGATAGCCGAGCGCGGCCGAGATCTCGACCTGCATGTCGAAGGTCAGCTGCTCGATGGCGCGCCCGCAGAGCAGATGCAGGTGCACGCGCGTGGTCCAGAGGAAGGCCGCCGCTTCCGAGAAGATGGTGAATTCGTCCGCGGTGAAGAAACCCTTGCGCATCAGGTCTTCCGGCCCGTGCGCCCGGGTGAGGTACTTGCCGATCCAAAAGAGGGTCTGGAGGTCGCGCAGGCCACCCTTGCCGTCCTTGACGTTGGGCTCGAGCAGGTAGCGCGTGCTGCCCTGACGCTCGTGCCGGGTGGCGCGTTCAGCGAGCTTCAGCTCGACGAATTCCGGTCCCGTGCCCTCGAAGAGCTCCGTCCAGAGCCGCTCGTCCAGCCGCTCGGCCAGGGGCTCGGCGCCCCAGACGAAGCGATGCTCAAGCAGGCTCGTGCGGATCGAGGTGTCGCCGCGCGCGAGCCGCAGGCAATCCTCGACCGTGCGCGCGGAATGCCCGACCTTGAGCCGGAGATCCCAGAGGCAGTAGAGCACGGTCTCGATCAGGCTCTCGCCCCAGGGCGTCTGCTTGTAGGGGGTGACGAAGAGCAGGTCGACGTCCGAGAAGGGCGCCATCTCCGCCCGGCCGTAGCCCCCGACCGCCAGTGCGGCGATGCGCTCCGAGCGCGTCGGATTGGCGAGCGGATGCATCCAGCGCGCCGCGGCATCGAGCGTCAGCGTGACGATCTGGTCGGTCAGCCAGGCATAGTCGTGGATGGCGCGATAGGCTTCGCGCGGCCGTGCCGCCACTTCCGCGGCGATCGCGGCGCGGGCCTCGCCATTGGCGACCCCCAGCACGCGCACCGCCGCTGCGCGCCGCTCGGCCGTTCCGGTGGTCGCGCCGAGCGCCTCGTCGAGCGCCGCGCCCACCGCGGGCACGTCGAGGATCCGAGAGCGCGATGGCGTCAGACCCTGCCAGTCCGCGGCGGCACGCCGTGGACTCTGGTCAGTTGGCAAAGGACTCGAACCCTCGCGCCGCCCGTTCGACCACCACGGCCTGTCCGTCCCGGACCTCGAGCACCGCGAGATTGCGCTGGTTCAGCCCATTGGGCGCGAAGCGGAAGGCACCGCCGACGCCGGCGAAGCCCGCAGCTTGTGTGATCCGCGCATCCGAGAAGGGGCTGCCACCGCCCGCGCGCGCCTCGGAGATCAGCGCGCCGACCGCGGCGATGGCGTCATAGGCGAGCGCGGCCACGTCCTGCGGCAACTCGCCATAGGCATTGCGGTAGCGGCCCTCGAAGGCGGCCATCAGGCCGGGGTCCGGCGCGGCGAAGGCGCCGCCCTGCAGGCTCGGCTGCGACAGGGCCTCGGCCGATACGTCCCAGCGCTGCAGGCCGAGGAACTGCGCCTGGGCCGAGGAAAGGCCGTTGTTGCGCATGGCCTCCGAGATGAAGGCGAGGCCGCCGGTGGGGCCGTCGGTCAGCACGATCGCATTGGCGCCGTTCGCCATGAGGTTCGAGGCTGCCGGGCCCGCGGCGGCCTGGATGCCGGTGACCGAGAGGCTGTAGGATTCGGTCGCCACCAGCTGCGCACCGCGCCCTCGCACCGCCGCCGAGACCGCGTTGCGCGCCGTGTCGCCCTCGAGGCCCTCGGGATAGACCACCGCGAAGTTCCGCAGGCCGCGCGACATGCCGTAGCTGACCAGCCGGTCGGCGGTATTGAGGAAGGTGTTGCCGAGGATATAAACGCCCTGCCCGGCCACCTCGGGGTTGTTGCTGAGGCTGATGACCTTGAGCTGCGCCCCGGCCGCGACCGGCTCCACGCCCGCCGTCGCCGTGCTGAAGAGCGGGCCGACGATGATCTTTGCGCCTTCCGCGACCGCCTGGCTGGCGGCGGCGGCGCCGCCCTCGGCCGTGCCGGCCGTGGGATAGACCGCGAGGTCGATGGTCGCGTTGCGCAGATCCGCCTGGGCGAGCTGGGCCGCGTTGACCAGGCTGCGGCCGAGCACCTCGCGGCTGGGATCGGCGGATCCGAGCGGGACCAGCAGCGCCACGCGCACCGGCTGGTTGGGGTCGACCTCGACGCCGTCGCTCGAGACCCGCCCCGCGCCGGGGCTAGTCGCGCAGGCGGCGAGCATCGCCAGGGCCGCCGCGGCGAACACCGATCGAAGCGGACGGAGGCGGGAGAAACGTGTTGACAGCATGGGTCGTCACCCCGACGTTCGGATGCGGATTTTGCGGCGAGTTCCGGGCCGCACGCTAAGCGGTGGCCCGAAAAAAGTAAACGAAGAATGAAAAGCGAGCGGAGCGAAGCCCCGATCCCGGCCGGCGATGCCGCCCCGGCGCGTGAGCCTCCGGCGCCGGGGCTCTATCTCGTCGCCACGCCGATCGGCCATGCGCGCGACATCACCCTGCGCGCCCTCGACCTGCTCGGCGGCGCCGACCTGCTCGCGGCGGAGGACACGCGCACCACGCGCCGGCTGCTCGAGATCCACGGGCTGCGCCGAGATCCGCGCAGCATCCTGCCCTATCACGATCACAACGGCGCGGCGCAGCGGCCGCGCCTGCTCGCGGCGCTGGCCGAAGGCCGGTCCGTGGCGCTCGTCTCCGATGCGGGCACGCCGCTCCTGGCCGATCCGGGCTACCGGCTCGCCGCCGAGGCGATCGCGGCGGGCCATGCGGTGAGGGCGGTGCCCGGCGCCTCGGCGCTGCTCGCGGGGCTGGCGGTGGCGGGGCTGCCGACTGACCGCTTCCTCTTCGCGGGATTCCTGCCGCCCCGCGCCGCTGCGCGGCGCCGGGCGCTGGGCGAGCTCGCGGAGGTGCCCTCGACGCTCGTCTTCTACGAATCGCCGCGCCGGCTGGCCGAGGCGCTCGCGGCCATGGCTGAGACGCTCGGCGCGGGGCGGCAGGCCTCCGTGAGCCGGGAACTGACCAAGCGCTTCGAGGAGACCCGGCGCGGCCGCCTCGGGGACCTCGCGGCGGCCTATGGGGAATCGGGGCCGCCCAAGGGCGAGATCGTCGTCGTGGTCGGCCCGCCGGTGGCGGAGGCGCCGGAAGAGGCGGCGGTCGATGCCGCGCTCCTTGCCGCGCTCGGGCGCGCCTCGCTCAAGGATGCCGTGGCCGAGGTGGCGGATGCGCTGGGCCTGCCGCGCCGCGAAGTCTACGGGCGCGCCCTGGCGCTGACGCGCGCGCGATGACGCGGGGAAGGGGCGCGCATTTCAGCGGGATCGCGGCCGAGGAGATCGCCGAGCGGCTCTATCGCGCCGAGGGTGCCGAGCTCGTCGCGCGGCGGTGGAGATGCCCCGAGGGCGAGATCGACCTGATCCTGCGCAGCGGCGGCTGGCTGATCTTCGTCGAGGTCAAGGCGCGGCGCGGTCACGGCGAGGCCGCTGCCGCGATCTCGCCGGCGCAATGGCGCCGGATCGGCGCCGCGGCGAGCCGCTTTCTCGCCGAGGCCACCGACGGCTCGGTGCCCTGCCGCTTCGACGTGGTGCTGGTGGACCGCAGCGGCGTCGCCGAGCGCATCGAGAACGCCGCGAGCTTCGACGCCTGACGGCCTTGCGCCCTTCCGCGGCCTCGTCCATGAAGCGGCCGACGCCGCCCTTGGGAGATTGGCATGGCCCTGCAAGTCGCCGTCCAGATGGACCCGATCCAGAACATCAACATTGCGGCGGATTCCACCTTCCGCATCATGGAGGAGGCGCAGGCGCGCGGGCACCGGCTGTTCTATTACACCCCCGACCAGCTTTCGCTCGACGAGGGGCGGGTGACCGCGCGCGGCTGGCCGGTCGAGGTGCGCCGGGTGAAGGGCGATCATTTCACGCTCGGGCCGGAGACGGTCGCCGATCTGGGCACGATGGACGTGGTCTGGCTGCGCCAGGATCCGCCCTTCGACATGGGCTACATCACGACGACGCATGTGCTCGACCGGCTCGCGCCCGGAACGCTGGTGGTCAACGATCCTTTCTGGGTGCGGAACTTCCCCGAGAAGCTCCTTGTGCTGCAGTTCCCCGAGCTTACGCCGCCGACCACGGTGGCGCGCGACCTCGCGACCTTGCGCGCCTTCAAGGCGCGGCATGGGGACATCATCCTCAAGCCGCTCTATGGCAACGGCGGCGCCGGGGTCTTCCGGCTCGACCCCAACGACCGCAACTTCACCGCGCTCTGGGAGGTCTTCACCGGCATCAACCGCGAGCCGCTGATCGCGCAGAAGTTCCTGCCGGACGTGGCGAAGGGCGACAAGCGGGTGATCCTCGTGGACGGCGAGGCGGTGGGCGCGATCAACCGCGTGCCGCAGGAGGGCGAGACGCGGTCGAACATGCATGCCGGCGGCACGCCGACCAAGGTGGCACTGACCGAGCGCGACCGCGAGATCTGCGCCGCCATCGGCCCGCTCCTGCGCGAGAAGGGGCAGATCTTCGTCGGCATCGACGTGATCGGCGGCTGGCTGACCGAGATCAACGTGACCTCGCCGACCGGGCTCCAGGAGCTCGAGCGCTTCGACGGCGTGAACGTGACCGCGAAGATCTGGGAAGCGATCGAAGCCCGCCGCGTGCGCTGACCGCGCCGGCAACTGCCGGCGCGACGGGGTTTCCGCACGGCGCCTCTCTGAGACGCATTCAGCCTGAACAGTGCATGACGCAGCAGCCACAGCTCCTGCCCGTGCTTCCCAATGGGGTCAGATGGAAACGCCGCCGGTCCGATCGATCTTGCCCTCGGACGCGCCCACTCCGCTCAGCGGGCGCAGGTGCGGCATTTCGGGGTCTGCGGAAGCACGTCGAGCCGCGCCTCGCCGATCGGGTCGCCGCAGGTCACGCAGATGCCGTAGGTCCCGCGGGCGATGCGGTCGAGCGCCGCCTCGATCATGCGGATCTCCTGCAGTCCGGCCGTGCCCAGATCCTCGAGGACCTCCTCGCCCTCGCGCTCCACGGCCTGCTCGGAGAAATCCTCGCTGACCGGCTGGTCGAGGTCGTGCTCGATGCGCCTGAGCCGGGTCTGGAGCTCCCGGAGCCGCGTCTCCAGCTGGGACTTGCGCGTCTCGATCGCGATCATGCTGTCCTCCGCAATCCTCAGCACCAAAGGTCACGGCGCGAGGCCGGAGTCCTTGATCCTGGTCAATCGCACCCGTGGACCCGGCGGCCGGTCCCGGGGACCGCGCCGCGGGCGGGGCCGGCGGCCGCTCAGTGCAGCTTGGCGCCGACGTCCTTGATCGCGGCGTCGATCAGGGCATTGGCGCTCTCGGCCTTCATCTTGCCCTTCATCACGTCGCCGGCCGCGGCGATGGCGACCCCGACGGCGCGGTCCTTGATCTGGCGCACCGCCGCCTGCTCGGCCGCCTCGATCTGCTCGGTCGCGGTCTGCAACCGGCGGGCGACGGATTTGCGGATGTCCTCCTTGGCGACCTCCGCGGCGGCTTCGGCCTCGTGCCGGGCGGCGGCGACGATCTCCTCGGCCTGGACCGCCACTTCCTTCTGGCGGCGCTCGAAGCTCGCCAGCAGCGTCTGGGCCTCCTCGCGGAGCGCGCGGGCCTCGTCGAGATCGGTCCGGATCTTGAACGCGCGGGCATCCAGCATCTTCATCAGCATGCCCGGCACCCCGAAATAGAGCAGGATGCCGACGAAAATGACGAAGCCGATTCCGACGACGACGTTGGTATTGTTCAGGAAATCCATGACCTAACCCTTCAGCCGCCGGGCGATCGCCTGGTCGACGGCCTCCGCATCGGCCGCGCCCGGCAGGAAGGCCGCGACAATATCGGCCGTCGTGGCCCGCGCCACCTCCTCCACGCTCCTGGCGGCGCTGTCGCGGATCTCGCGGATGCGCGCCTCCGATTCCGCCGATTTCGCGGCGATCTCGGCATCGGCCTTGGCCATCAGCGAGGCCAGTTCCTTGTTGATCTGCGCCTTGGTGTCGGCCGCGATGCGATGCGCCTCGTCGCGGGCCCGCGCGAGCGCGGCATTGTAGGAGGCCTCCGCCTCTTCCGAGCGGCGCTTGAGCAGGGCCGCCTGTTCGAGGTCGTTGGAGATCGCGTCGTTGCGCTCGGAGAGCACCGACCGGATCCGTGGCAGCGCCACCCTGTTCAGGACCATGAAGAGGATGACGATCGAGACGATCAGCCAGAAGATCAGGTTGGGAAAGACGCCGAAATCGAGCTGCGGCATGCCGACCTCGGCATGCTCGAGATTGATCTCGCCCAGGGTTTCGGCGACATGGCCGTCGGTCGCGGCGGCACCCGCTTCATGCGCTGCCCCGGCGGCGTGCTCGGCGCCTTCCCCGGTTTCCGTTTCGTCTGCCATCGTCCACTCCGTCGCTGGTCGGCCCCACGGGCGGCTGCCCGTGCGGTGAAGGTCACATGCCCAGCGATCAGACGGCGAACATCAGCAGCAGCGCGACGAGGAACGAGAAGATCCCGAGCGCCTCGGCGAAGGCGATGCCGATGAAGAGCGTCGCGGTCTGCTCGCCCGCCGCGGCGGGGTTGCGCAGCGCGCCGGAGAGGAAGTTCCCGGCCACATGCCCCACACCGATGCCGGCGCCGCCCATGCCGATACAGGCCAGGCCCGCGCCGATGAACTGCCCCATTTCGCCGATATTGCCTTCCATGACGTGCTCCTTTGGATTGGAATGGCGAGATGTCCCGCGCTGGCCGGTCAGTGACCGGGATGCAGCGCGTCGTTGAGATAGACGCAGGTGAGGATCGCGAAGACATAGGCCTGGATGCAGGCCACCATCAGCTCGAGCCCGTAGACCGCCACGATGGCGACGATCGGGAAGATCGCCCCGAGCCCGAGCGCGCCGGCGAAGCCCGCGAAGACCTTCAGCACCGCATGGCCGGCCATCATGTTGCCGCCCAACCGGACGGAGTGGCTGAGCGGCCGCACGAAATAGGAGATGAGCTCGATCACCGCGAGCACGATCCTGAGCGCCACCGTGGGCGCGCTGGTCACCCAGAAGAGCTTGAGGAAGCCCGCGCCGTGCTTGACGAAGCCGATCGCCGTGACCGTGACGAAGACCGCCAGTGCCAGGACCCCGGTCACCGCGATATGCGAGGTGGGCGCGAAGCTCGCGGGCAGGAGCGCCAGCAGATTGGCGAAGAGGATGAAGAGGAACACCGTCAGGATATAGGGGAAGTACTTCATCCCCTCCTTGCCGGCCACGTCCTCGACCATCTTGCGCGTGAAGCCGTAGATCACCTCGGCCGCCGATTGCGCCCGCGAGGGGATCAGCGCGCGGCCCCTGGCGCCGACCACCATCACCAGCGTGATCGCGAGCACGGTGAGCAGCATCCAGAGCGTTGCGTTGGTGGGCGTGTACCAGTGTACGGAATCGCCGCCGAAGAGCGGCGTGACCTTGAACTGGTCCATCGGATGGATGTTGAAGCCGCTGCCGCCGTGCTCCGCCTCGCCTGCCATGGCCGCCCCTCACTCCCCCTGCGAACCGTTCCGGTCCGCTTCCGCCGCGCCGCCGTCGAGCAGCGCGCCCTCGGCCCGCTTGTCGCGCACCTCCGATGCCGTTCGCATCATGGTGCGGACCCCGGCCGCGAATCCCAGGAGCGCGAACAGCACGAGGAACACGGGCCGTGTTCCGAAGAGGCTGTCCAGCCCCATCCCGATCGCCAGCCCCAGCAACATCCCCACCACGAGTTCGATCACCATGCGCCAGGCGAGCGAACCCTGCGTGTATTTCGCACCCGTCCCCGACGGCGGGGTGGACTGCGCGGATCTGGCGGCTTCGATCCGGTCTTCCAGGCGCTTGAGACGTTCGGAAAAGGGATCCTTTTCCATCGCCGCCCCGCCCTGCCCTTTCGCCCGGACATCCCCCGCCAAGGGTCTGACTTCGTCAGGGTCTTAGGCAAACCGCGCCGCCCTGTCAAGGCACATCCACCCAGGCGTCGACTCCATACTGTATTGTTATCAAACGACAATCTCGAAAATCGCCCGAGTCCGGCGCCGGAGCGCAGCCGCGATCGGCCTGCGTCGGGCGCCGCCGCGATCCTCAACCGATCGGTTGACTTTTCCCCCGGGCTAGCGGCAGATCGCCCGATGACCGAGACCCCGGCCCCCGATCTCGACCTCGTCTTCGCCGCCCTGGCGGACCCGACCCGGCGGGCGATCCTCGGTCGGCTGCTCGAGGGCGAGCGCAATGTCGGCGAACTGGCGGCACCGCTGCCGATGTCCCTGGCCGCGGTCTCCAAGCATCTCAGGATCCTCACCCGTGCCGGTCTCGTGAGCCAGCTGCGGGCGGGGCGCGAGAAGACTTGCCGCCTGGAGCCGGACGCGCTCGCGGCCGCCTTCGTCTGGATGCAGGGCTTCGGCGCCTTCGCGACCGAGGATTTCGACGCGCTGCAGCGCTACGTGGAACTGGCGCTCGGCGAGGCGCCCGGCGATGTCGAACCCGAAGGCGACCCCTGACCCCCCGACACTCCCGGGCCCGGCAGAGCGTGCAGGCCTTGCCCCTTCGTCCGCCCGCTCTCGGACGTCAACGCGTGCTGCAGCGCCCCCCCCCGGAGCGGCGCGTCTCACCCCTCGATGTAGACGACGAGCGTCTCCGGCCGGACGCCGTCGTATTTCATCGCCGCCGCGCCCGCCTCGCTCTTCATCACCGCCTCGAACTTTTCCATGTCGGCGATGTCGAAGGCCACCGCGACCCTGTTCTTCTCGGTCGGATGGACAAAGGTGCGGATGTCGGTCGCGACTCCGTCGAATACCTCGGCGCGCTTCGGTGACGCCAGCCAATGCGCCACGTCCTCGACCTCGTGCGTGGCAACGATCTTGGGCATGATCCTTTCCCCCCGCATTGCGGAGCGATGAGCGTCGCATGCGCGCGACTTTCGATCAACCGGAATGCCGTGCCGGACCCGTCGGTACGTCCCGCCAAGAGCCGCCGGTCATGCCGATTCGACGATGCGCTCTGCTGCGGCGAGGTCGACGGAAACCAGCTGGCTCACGCCCTTCTCCGCCATTGTCACACCGAAGAGCCGGCCCATGCGCGACATGGTGATGGCGTGATGGGTGATGATCAGGAAGCGCGTCGAGGTGCGCTCGGTCATCTCGTCGAGCAGGTCGCAGAAGCGCGTCACATTGGCGTCGTCGAGCGGCGCGTCGACCTCGTCGAGCACGCAGATCGGCGAGGGATTGGCGAGGAAGACCCCGAAGATGAGGGAAAGCGCCGTCAGGGTCTGCTCGCCGCCCGAGAGCAGCGAGAGGGTCGAGAGCTTCTTGCCCGGCGGCTGGCACATGATCTCGAGCCCGGCTTCGAGCGGGTCGTCGCTCTCGACCATCACCAGGCTCGCCTCGCCGCCGCCGAAGAGATGCTTGAAGAGCACCGCGAAATTGCGGTTGACCTCGTCGAAGGCGGCGAGCAGCCGCCCGCGGCCCTCGCGGTTGAGACTGGCGATGCCCTGGCGCAGCTTGGCGATGGCCTCCTCGAGATCGGCGCGCTCGCGCGCGAGCCCCTCGCGCTCGGCGGCGATCTCGCGCGCGTCCTCCTCGGCCCGCAGGTTCACCGCGCCGAGGCCGTCGCGCTGGCGGCGCAGGCGATCCACCTCCGCCTCGAGATCCGAGGCGCCGGGCACGGCCTCCGCCGCGGTCCCGAAATCCGCCGGCACGTCGCCGGGCTCGCGTTCGAGCTCCGCCCGGAGCCGGTCGGCCGCCGATGCAGCGCGGGCCTCCGCGGCCTCGGCGAGCGCCTCGGAGCGGGCGCGCGCCTCGCGGGCCTCGCTCGCGGCCCGTTCCGCCGCGCGTGCGGCGGCGTCGCGGGCGCGCAGCTCGGTTTCCGCCGCGGCCAGCACATCGGAGGCCGAACGGCGGCGCGTCTCGGCCGCTTCGAGCGATTTTGCGAGCTCGCTGCGCCTCTCCGCGAGCTCCGACGGCCGGGACCGCAGGGCGGCGAGCTCCTGCTGCGCCTCGGCCTCGCGCCGGGCGAGATCCTGCAGCCGCTGCGCCGCGGTCGCCTGCCGCGCCGTCCAATTGCCGATCTCGGCCGCGATCTCGTCGAGCCGCCGCGCCCGTGCGGCGCCTGACCGCGCGATCTCCTCGGCTTCCCCGCGCCGGGTCATCGCCGAGATCCGCGCGGCTTCGAGCCGGACCCGCTCCGCCTCGACCGCCGCCTTCGCCTCGGAGGCATCCGCCAGCGCCGCCGCGGATTTCTCGGCGGCCTCGAAGGCGGCCCGCGCCGCGGCGGTCTCCTCCCGGCGCCGCCGGCAGGCCGCCTGGAGGGCCGAGGCCTTGCCTTCCAGCGCTTCGAGCGCCGTCTCCGCGCGGGTCAGGTCGCGGGCCGCCACGGTCGCGGCCTGGTCGGCCGATTTCCGCGCCAGCCTCGCCTCGGATTCGCGCCGGGTCGCGGCTTCGGCGGCCGCCTCCGCCTGCTGCAATTCGGAGCGCGCGGCCGCCGCGGCCGTCTCGGCCTCGGCGAGCGCTGCCTTGGCCGCCTCCGACCGGTTGCGCTGCTGCAGGCGCAGCGCCGCGGCGGATGGCGCGTCCCCGGCCGCCACCGCCAGCCCGTCCCAGCGCCAGAGATCGCCCTCGGCACTGACCAGCCGCTGACCCCGCCCGAGCGACCGCTGCAGGCGCGGCCCGTCGGCGCGCGCGACCATGCCGATCGCCGCAAGGCGCCGCGCCAGCGCCGGCGGCGCCGCGACCCTGGGCGCAAGCGGGGTCGCGCCCTCCGGCAGGTCCGGCGCGTCTTCGACCGGCGGCAGCGCGCGCCAGCCGCTCGCCTGCGCATCGTGGTCCGCGAGCGGCAGGCGCAGGTCCTCGGCGAGTGCCGCGCCCAGCGCCGCCTCGAAGCCAGGCTCGACGCGGATCGCATCGAGGATCTGGCCGTCCGAGCCGCGGTCCCGGGCCAGCAGCTTGTCGAGCCCGGCCACCTCCGCGGCGAGCGCCCGGGCGGCGCCGTCGGCCTCGGCGAGCACCATCTTCAGGCCGGATGCCGCAATTCGCGCCGCGCTGGCGCCGGCCTCGGCCTCGACCAGTGCCGCCTCGAGGGAGTCCGCCCGTTCCGCCGCGTCCTGGGCCGCGATGCGCGCCATGGCCACGGCCGGCCGGGCCTTTTCCAGATCGGCGCCCACCGCGGCGGCGGCCGATTCGGCCTGGGCGCCGCCGCGCGTCGACTCCTCGAACCGGCGCCGCGTCTCCGCCACGGCCCGGCTCGCCGATTGATGCTCGGCCACCAGCTGCGCCGCCGCCTCGGCCGCGCCCTCGAAAGCGGCCTCGGCCTCCCGAAGGGCTGCGGCCGAGGTCTCGGCCGCAGCCCTGGCTTCGGCGAGCAGGTCGTCGTGCCCCTCCGCCTCCGCCTCGACCCTGGCCTTCTCCGCGGTCAGGCGCTGCACCACTTCCTTGGCGTCGCCGTCCAGCGTGGTTTCGCGCTCGTGGTCGGCGGCCATCTGCGCGATCTGCGCCTCGAGCCCGGCGATCTGGCGGGCGAGCGACTCGGCCTCGCCGTCGATCCGGTCGCGCTCCAGCGTCAGGCGCTGCAACACCGCGGCGGCGATGGCGTCCTCGTCGCGGAGTGCGGGGAGACGCTCCTCGGCCTCGGCGCGCAGCCGCGCCGCCTCCGATGCGGCGCTCTGCCCCGCCCCGGCCGCCCGCAGCGCGGCGGTCAGCGCCTCGGCGGCGGCGCGCCGCTCCCTGTCGGCGTCTTGCCAGATCCGCCAGAGGAGCAGGCTCTCGGCCCTCCGCAGCGCCTCGGCGATCTCGCGATAGCGCGCGGCCTGGCGTGCCTGGCGGGCGAGCGCGCCGAGCTGGCCGTCGAGCGCCTCGATCACGTCGCCGACGCGGCCGAGATTGGTCTCCGTCGCCCGCAGCTTCAGCTCCGCCTCGTGGCGGCGCTGGTAGAGGCCGGAGATGCCGGCGGCCTCCTCCAGGATGCGCCGCCGCGCCTTGGGGCGCGCGTTGATCAGCTCCGAGATCTGGCCCTGCCGCACCAGCGCCGGCGAATGCGACCCGGTCGAGGCATCCGCAAAGAGGATCTGGATGTCGCGGGCCCGCGCCTCGCGCCCGTTGGCGCGGAAGGCCGAGCCGGCGTCGCGGGTGATGCGGCGCACGATCTCGACCTGGTCGGCATCGTTGAAGGCGCTGGGCGCGAGGCGCTCGCGGTTGTCGATGGTCAGGGTCACTTCCGCATGGTTGCGCGCCGGCCGCGAGCCCGAGCCCGCGAAGATGACGTCCTCCATGCCGTCGCCGCGCATCGCCGAGGGCCGGTTCTCGCCCATGACCCAGCGCAGCGCCTCGAGCAGGTTCGACTTGCCGCAGCCGTTCGGCCCGACCACCCCGGTCAGCCCCGGGGCGATGACCAGCTCGGTCGGGTCGACGAAGCTCTTGAAACCGAGCAGCCGCAGGCGGGTGAAATGCACCGGAATGTCCAACGTGTTTGCCGCGGCAGGATCCCGTTCCCGGATCGCCCTGTCAACAGATATCCACATGATATGGGTTCAGCCGAGGCCGCCGCCGCCAAATATTGGCGAACCCGCCTTCCGATGTCCGAGCCCGTGGGCCGCCGGCGAGAAGCCTTGGGGCAGCCTAGGATCGCGTCCGGTGACGATATCCGCGATCGCCTCGCCCACCGCATGGGCGATGCCGAAGCCGATCTTGAAGGCGCCGGTGGCGAGGAGGACGCGGGCCAGCCCCGGCAGCGGTCCGATCAGCGGATCGGGGCGCGGCGCGCGCGGGCGCAGCCCGGACCAGCGCTCGACGACGCGGGCCCCCGCGAGGCAGGGGCAGAGCGCGCGGGCGCGTTCGAGCAGGTCGTCGAGCAGGCCGTCCGTGCCGGTCGCGCATCGCCAGGTGTTCTCGCTGGTCGAGCCGACCGCCACGGACCCGTCCGCATGGGGCACCACATAGAGGCCCTCCGCGAAGATCGCCGGGCCGGAGACCGGGACGCGCGGTGCCAGGACCGCCGCCTGTCCCTTGACGCCGCAGCCGGCGGGAATGCCGGTCGCGGCCTTCACGAGATCGAAGCCGCCCATGCCGGCGGCGAGCACGATGCGGCCGGCCGCGATCCGACCATCAACCGTATCGACCGCGCCGTCCTCGAGACTGCGCACCTCGGTCTGGGACAGGAGCGCGACCCCGCGCGCGGCGAGCGCGGCGGCGAGCGCCTCGACGGCGCGGCGGGGGTGGATGCGCGCGGAGAGCGGCTCGAATGCGACGCCATGCGTCGCGGCTTCCGGTGCGATCCAGGCTTCGTCCGCGCTTCGTGCATGGAAGCTCCAGTCCCAGCCGTGCCAATGCGCGGAGGCCGCCCGCGCCTGGGCCTCGGCGCGCCGCCGCGCGGCGGCGTCGCCCAGGGGGATCAGCCGCCCGACGCGCGCATATCCCGGATCGCGGCCGCCCGTCGCCGCCACCGCGCGCCAATGGGCCTCGGCGGAAAGCAGCGCCTCGAGCTGAAAGGCCTTCTTCGGCGACCAGTTCGCGGGCTGATGCGGCGACATCGCGCCGACCGGCCCGCCGCTCGCGCCCGAGCCGGGCGTGTTCCGCTCCAGCACCGTCACGCGCAGGCCCCGCCCGGCGCAGGCCCAGGCGCAGCTCAGCCCGAAAACCCCCGCCCCGACGACGAGC
>NZ_DAIUBO010000030.1:0-24637 GCF_036846665.1 Amaricoccus sp.
GCCGCGCCAGCCCGGTCAGGTTCTCGGTCAGCACCGGGTTGCGCTTGTGCGGCATGGCGCTCGACCCCTTCTGGCCCGGCGCGAAATATTCCTCCGCCTCCAGCACCTCCGTGCGCTGGAGATGCCGGATCTCGGTGGCGAGCCGCTCCATCGAGGAGGCGATCACCCCGAGCGTGGCGAAGAACACCGCATGCCGGTCGCGCGGGATCACCTGGGTCGAGACCGGCTCGGGCCGCAGCCCGAGCATCTCGGCCACATGGGCCTCCACCGCCGGGTCGATATTGGCGAAGGTCCCGACCGCGCCCGAGATCGCGCAGGTCGCCACTTCCGCCCGCGCCGCCACCAGCCGCTGCCGCCCTCGGTCGAATTCGGCATAGGCCTGGGCGAGCTTCAGCCCGAAGGTCGTGGGCTCGGCATGGATGCCGTGGCTGCGCCCGATCGTCACCGTGTCCCGGTGCTCGAAGGCCCGCCGCTTCAGCGCGGCCAGCAGCGCGTCGAGATCGGCGAGCAGGATGTCCGCGGCGCGGGTCAGCTGCACGTTCAGGCAGGTGTCGAGCACGTCCGAGCTCGTCATCCCCTGGTGCACGAAGCGCGCCTCCTCGCCCACGATCTCGGCGAGATGGGTGAGGAAGGCGATCACGTCGTGCCTGGTCACCGCCTCGATCGCGTCGATCCTGCCGACGTCGAATTCCACGTCGCGCGCCTTCCAGACCGCCTCGGCGGCGGATTTCGGGATCACCCCGAGCGCGGCCTGGGCATCGGCCGCATGCGCCTCGATCTCGAACCAGATCCGGAACTTCGTCTCCGGCGACCAGATCGCGACCATCTCGGGGCGGGAATAGCGCGGGATCATGCCAGGCACCTTTCGAGCTTCACCGGGGATCGCCCCGTCTGATAGACGCCGGGACAGGACGGCACAAGCGAGGGAAGGCAAGGCATGGAGCTCTCCGCCTTCACCGGGACCTGGCGGATCGAGCGGCGGATCGAGGATTTCCGCGCCGGCCGCACCGGCCCACTCACGGGAACCGCGCGCTTCGACCCGCTGCCGGACGGCCTCCGATACCTGGAAACGGGAACGCTCTCCTTCGCCGGCACGGCGCCGATCCAGGCCAGCCGCCGCTACCTCTGGCGTGACGGCGGGGCGGGGACCATCGACGTCTTCTTCGACGACGGCCGCTTCTTCCACCGCTTCGATGCAGAGGCTCCGGCGCCGGCCGCCGCCCACGATTGCCCGCCGGACCGCTACCGCGTCCGCTACGACTTCCGCGGCTGGCCGCGATGGGAGGCGGAATGGCGCGTCACCGGCCCGCGGAAGGACTATGCGATGCTCACCTCCTACACGGCGGCGCCCGGACCTCGAGCCGGCCGGTAGCGCTCAGAGCCGCGCGGTCGTGACGTAGCGCAGGGCGCGCGCCACCTGCTCGGGTGTCCGCGCGACGGCACTGGCGGCGGCATCGACCTCCTTGAGCGCATGGTCGTGCTCCGGAGGGTGCAGGACGATGACCGGCTTGCCGCGGGCCGTCGCATAGCCCGCATCGAAGGCGGCGTTCCATTGCTTGTATTTCTCGCCGAAGCAGACGACCAGCACGTCGCAGCGATCGATCCCCGTGCGGATGCGGATCGCGTTGAGGAGCGCGCCCTTGCGGTCATGCCAGAACTTGTCCTGCTCCGGGCCGAAGATCTCGACGCCGCAATCGTCGGAGGCCGCGTGATCGGTCACCGGACCGGACCACTCGATCTCGAGCCCCGCGCAGGCAGCGACGATCGCCTCGCGCCAGTCCGTGTGGATCTCGCCGGCGAGATACACGTTCATTCTCATCGGAACCCACCCTCTTTGCCGGGAGGCACCTTCGGCCATGCCGCTTCCCTTGGCAACCGGAACTCCGCCATGACCTGCCGGACGCCCTGTCGCTGGACAGCCGCTCGCGGTTGCGGCATCAAGGCGCGAGAGCCTCTTCCCAGCGCAGGAACCGCACCGCCATGGCCCAGACCGCATCCCGACACGTCCTGACCGAAGCGCTCTGGCCCGCCGAGGGTGCGGGTCTCTGGGCAAGGCGCGCCGTCCTCGTGGCGCTCGGCGTCGCCATCCACATCGCCGCCGCCAAGATCGCGGTGCCGGTCTGGCCCTCGCCGGTGCCGATCACCATGGGATCCTTCGCGGTGCTGATGCTCGGCGCCGCCTACGGGCCGCGGCTGGGGCTGGCGACGATCCTCGCCTACATGGGGCTCGGCGCCTTCGGCTGGGACGTCTTCGCCGGCACCTCGGCGGAGCTGAACGGCATCGAATACATGATGGGCGGCACCGGCGGCTATCTCGTCGGCTGGGTGCTGGCGACGCTGGCGCTGGGGCTCGCCGCCCGGCGCGGCTGGGACCGCAGCATCGGCGGCATGGCCGCGGCGATGGCCATCGGCACCGTGCTGGTCTATGTGCCCGGCATCCTCTGGCTCGGCCTGCTCTACGGCTGGGACAAGCCGATCCTCGAATGGGGCCTCTATCCCTTCCTGATCGGCGACGCGCTCAAGCTGGCGCTGGCCGCGCTGATCATGCCTGCACTCTGGAAGCTGGTCGGCAACGCGCGCGCCTGATCCGGGCGCCGCGCGTCGGCCAGGTCACGCCGGGCTCACTTTCCGGTCGAACACCGCGGGAGGCACGGGCGGACGCTGCCCGTGCTGGCGCACGGGCGGGGGCTGTGGCTACGGACGGCACGGGGACCAGCCGCGACGTCCGCGGATGCGTTAACACTTTTATTCCATGAAAACAGCGCCTTGCGGACTGTCCCCATGGGGACGGCCCGCGGGACGTCACGCGAGGAACCGCACCGCGCCGATATGGGGCAGGTTGCGGTTCCGCTGGGCATAGTCGATGCCGTAGCCGACCACGAACCTGTCGGGGATCTCGAAGCCGATCCAGCGCGCCGTCACCTCCACCTCGCGCCGCGACGGCTTGTCGAGCAGCGCGCAGACCTCGAGCCGCGCGGGGTTGCGGGTGCGCAGGATCGCGAGCACGTGGCTCAGCGTGTTGCCGGTATCGACGATATCCTCGACCACCAGCACGTCGCGTCCCTCGATCTCGCCGCGCAGGTCCTTGAGAATGCGCACCTCCCGGCTCGATTCGGTGGCATTGCCGTAGGACGAGACCTCGAGGAAATCCACCTCGACCGGCAGGTCGATCTCGCGCACCAGATCGGCGATGAAGACGAAGGAGCCGCGCAGCAGCCCGATCACCACCAGCTTGTCGGTGCCGGCGAAATGCTCCGAGATCTCGCGGGCCAGCGCCTCGACCCGCGCGGCGATGGCTTTCGCCGAGATCATCTCGTCGATCACGTAGGTCTGCGTCGTCATGTGGCGCTCCGCTCCCTGCTGCCCCGAGGCTTGTGCCGGGCGACATCCTATGGTCATTGTCCCCCGCCGACAAACGCCTTCGACAGCGAGCGACGCCGCCCCCATGCCGACCCATGCCGAGATACGCGTCATGCCCTATTCCGCGGAGCAGATGTACGCGCTCATCGCCGATGTGGGCAGCTATCCCGAGTTCCTGCCCTGGTGCGCCGCGGCGCGGGCGCGCCAGATCCGGCCGTTGCCGGACGGGACGGGCGAGGTGATGGACGCCGATCTGGTGATCTCCTTCAAGCTCTTCCGCGAACGCTTCGGCAGCCGCGTCACCCTGCGCCCCGAGGCGCGGCGCATCGACGTGGAATATCTCGACGGGCCGTTCCGCTACCTCAACAACCACTGGAAGTTCGAGCCGCGCGGCGAGACATCCTGCGAGGTGGATTTCTTCGTGGATTTCGAGTTCCGCTCGGCGCTCCTGCAGCGCATCATCGGCGTGGTCTTCAACGAGGCGATGCACCGGATCGTGCGCGCCTTCGAGCGGCGCGCCGGGGCGCTCTACGGCGCGCCGGCAGAAAGCTCCTGAAGCAGCAGCTCGAGCGCCACCCCGACGCTCCGCGCCCTGACCTCGGCCCGCCCGAGCGCCCCGAAGTCCCGCCGCACCGTGCGGGCGCCGCGCGGGCCTGCGGTCGCGAACCAGACCAGGCCCTCGGGCTTGGCCTCGGAGGCGCCGGGTCCCGCGACGCCGGTCACCGCCACCGCCAGCTGCGCATCGGAGGCGGCCAGCGCGCCCTCCGCCATGGCGCGGGCGACCGGCTCGGAGACGGCGCCCTCCGCCGCGAGCATCGCCTGCGGCACCCCCAGCATCGCGGTCTTGGCGGGATAGGAATAGGTGACGAAGCCGCGGTCGAAGACGTCCGAGGAGCCGGGGATCTCGGTCAGCGCCGCGCTGACCAGGCCGCCGGTGCAGCTTTCGGCGGTGGCGATGCGCCAGCCTCGGGCACGGGCAGCGCCGAGGATATCGCGGGCGAGCGCGGCGGTACTCACATCAGCATTCCATGGGCCAGCGCCGCGGCGAGCGCCACCACCACCGCCGCCATGACGCCCGCGAGGATGTCGTCGAGCATGATCCCGGTCGCGCCGTGCAACCCGTCCGCCCAGGAGACCGGCCAGGGCTTCCAGATGTCGAAGAGGCGGAACATCACGAAGGCGCCGACCCAGCCAGGCCAGGGGAAGACCTGCGGCGCCGCGCCGGCGAGCCAGAGCCCGCCCGAGAGCGGGAAGAGCGCGATCCATTGGCCGACGACCTCGTCGACGACGATCTCCCCGGGATCGGGGTCGCCGCCGCCGCGCGTCTCGGCCCCCGCCGCCCAAAAGCCCAGCACCGCCAGCGCCATCGTCGCGATCGCCAGGAGCGGGAAGCCCCCGAGGCGATGCAGGAGATAGGCGCAGGGCAGGGCGGCCAGGGATCCCCAGGTGCCCGGCGCGCGCGGAAGCAGCCCGACGTAGAAGAAGGTGGCGACGAGGCGGCTCATGCCCGCACCAGCGTCGCCGTGGCGAGCGCCGCGATCCCCTCGCCGCGCCCGGTGAAGCCGAGCCGTTCGCTGGTCGTGGCCTTGACGCTCACCCGCTCCGCCGCGATCCCGGCGATGCGGGCGATCTCCTCGCGCATGGCGCCGGCATGCGGGCCGATCTTCGGCGTCTCGCAGACCAGCGTGCAGTCGAGATGGCTGAGCGCGAAGCCCCGTTCCGCGGCCCGGCCGGCCGCCCGCGCGAGGAAGATCTCGGAGGCCGCGCCCTTCCAGACCGGATCGGAGGGCGGGAACCACCGGCCGATGTCGCCTTCGGCCAGCGCGCCGAAGATCGCGTCCGTAAGGGCGTGCAGCCCGACATCGGCGTCGGAATGCCCCACGAGGCCGCGGTCGCAGGGCAGGCGGATGCCGCAGAGCATGACCGCATCCCCGGGCCCGAAGGCATGCACGTCGAAACCGTTGCCGGTGCGGATGTCCATGGGGCTCTCCATCTGCGCGCGGGCGCGGTCGAGGTCGCGGGCATTGGTGATCTTGAAATTCGCCTCCGAACCGGCCACCAGCCGCACGTCGAGGCCCGCCGCCCGCGCCACTTCCGCATCGTCGGCCGCCGCGCCGGCATGGGAGCGGTGCGCGGCGAGGATCTCGGCGAAGCGGAATCCCTGCGGCGTCTGGGCGCGCCACAATCCCTCGCGCGCCACCGGTTCGCGCGCGGCGCCCGCCTCCCCGCGCCAGAGCGCATCGACCACCGGCAGCGCCGGCAGCGCGCCCGGCGCCGCCTCGAGCGCGGCAAGGATCTCCGAGATCAGGTCCTGCGTCACGAAGGGGCGCGCCGCGTCATGGATCAGCACGGCCTCCGGCGCCTCGCGCTCCAGCGCCACGAGCCCCGCCAGCACCGACCCCGCCCGGCTCTCGGCACCGGGCACGGGCGGGCGCAGGCGATCGCTGGAGAGCCCCTCGATGGCGGCGGCATAGGCATCCCCGTCCTCGGGGCCGATCACCACCTGCACGCATGTGATCGCGGGATGGGCAAGAAAGGTGTCGAGACCGTGGCGCAGCACCGCCTTGGCGCCGAGGCGCAGATATTGCTTCGGGACCGTCTCGCCGAGGCGCAGTCCGCGCCCGGCCGCCACGATCACTGCGGCAACCCGCATTTCCTCTCCCCCGGCAGATTTCGGCCGCCTTATAGAATGGGTGAACCGGCGTTCACAATCCGGCGTTCACAATGCTGTCGCCGGATGCGGCCGCAACTTGCGGCGCAGCGTTCCACAGGGTAAACCAAGCTCAGGTTGTGCAATCGGATTAGGCAGATGTCTGGCGCTCTCGCGAGCATATCTGAAGTTCCGCCTGTTATTCTGGCACCGATGGCCGGAATCAGCGACCTGCCGTTCCGCGCGCTGGCGCTGCGCTGCGGCGCGTCGATGGTCGTCTCGGAGATGGTGGCGAGCGGCGACATGCTGCGCGCGCGGCCCGAGGCGCGGGCGCGCGCGGAACTGGGCATCGAGGAGCGCCGCACGGCGATCCAGCTCGCCGGCCGCGACCCGGCGCTGATGGCGGAGGCAGCGCGCTTCTGCGCGGGCCAGGGGGCCGCGCGCATCGACATCAATTTCGGCTGCCCGGCCAAGAAGGTGACCGGCGGCCTCTCGGGCTCGGCGCTGATGCGCGAGCCCGACCGCGCCGTGCGGATCGTCGCGGCGGTGGTGGAGGCGGTCGCGGTCCCCGTCAGCGTCAAGATGCGCCTGGGATGGGACGACGGAGAGCGGAACGCGCCCCAGATCGCGGCCCGGGCCGAAGCGGCCGGGGCGACGCAGATCGCCGTGCACGGCCGGACACGCTGCCAGTTCTATGCCGGCCGCGCCGACTGGCGGGCCATCGCCGCGGTCAAGGCCGCTGTCCGTGTGCCGGTCATCGCCAACGGCGACATCGGCGATCCGGCCTCGGCGCGCGCGGCGCGGCGGCTTTCGGGCGCGGACGGCATCATGGTCGGGCGGGCCGCGCGCGGCAGGCCCTGGATCCTGGGCGAGATCGCGGCCGGGCTGGCGGGAGAGAAAGCGCCGCCACCGCCGGGGGGCGCGGCGCTGATCGACATGATCTCGGGACATTACCAGGCGATGCTCGGCTTCTACGGGAACAACCTGGGGCTGCGCGTCGCGCGGAAGCATCTCGGCTGGTATCTCGACGCCGTTCCCGGCAGCGGCGGGTTGCGGCGCCGCGTGATGGCCTCCGAGGATTCCGGCGCGGTGCTGCGCATGCTCGGGCGCGAGCTCGACGACCTCGGGGCAGGGGAGGCGCTGGTCGCCGCATGACGCAGCAGCTCGCCTTCGACGCGCTCTGGAGCGCCATCCCCTATCCGGCGCTGCTGCTCGGCGCGGAGAACGCCATCATGGCCGCCAATCCCGCCGCGGAGGGATTCGCCGACACCTCGTCCCGCCAGCTGATCGGCCGGCCGATCGACCGCTTCGTCGGCAGCGACAGCACGCTCGTCGACCTGATAAAGCAATCGCGCCGGAGCGGCGTGCCCGTGGCGCAATACAACGTCATGGTCGGCTGGGGCGATCAGGCGGCGCAGCTCTACAACGTCCATGTGGCGCCGCTGCAGGAATCCGGGGAGGGCTACCTGATGCTGCTCCATCCCCAGGGCATGGCGGACAGGATGGACCGCAGCCTCGGCCATCGCTCGGCGGCGCGTTCGGTGACCGGGATGGCGGCGATGCTCGCGCATGAGATCCGCAACCCGCTGGCGGGGATCTCGGGCGCGGCCCAGCTGCTCGAGATGGGGCTCGGCGATTCGGACCGCGAGCTGACCGGGCTGATCCGGGCCGAGGCGGCGCGCATCGGCCAGCTCGTCGACCGCGTCGAGCAGTTCGGCGACCTCCGCCCGGCGCAGCGCCGGCCGGTGAACATCCATGACGTGCTCGACCGGGCGCGGCGCGCGGCCAAGGCGGGATTCGCGGCGCATGTGCGCTTCGTGGAGGATTACGATCCCTCGCTGCCGCCCACCGCCGGCGATCCCGACCAATTGCTCCAGGTGTTCCAGAACCTGATGAAGAATGCCGCCGAGGCCGCGCCGCGGGTCGGGGGCGCGATCTCGATCGCCTCGGCCTACCGGCCGGGCGTCAAGATGCAGCGCCCCGGCGGTCGGAGCGAGAGCCTGCCGCTGGTGGTCACGGTCAGCGACAACGGCCCCGGCATTCCCGAATCGCTGATCCGCGACATCTTCGACCCCTTCGTCAGTTCGAAGGTGAACGGCACCGGCCTCGGCCTCTCGCTCGTCTCCAAGCTCATCTCGGATCATGGGGGCGTCGTGGAATGCGACAGCCGGCCGGGACGCACGCGGTTCCGGGTCCGGCTGCCGGTCTGGCGCGGCAAGTTCGAAGAAACGGAGGCCTGAGCCATGGAGGGCACGATCCTCGTCGCCGACGACGACCGCACCATCCGCACCGTGCTGGCGCAGGCCCTGACGCGGGCCGGCTGCCGCGTGCGCGCGACCGGCACCGCCTCGACGCTCTGGCGCTGGGTCGAGGAGGGCGAGGGCGACGCGGTGGTTACCGACGTCATCATGCCCGACGGCGACGCGCTCGACCTGCTGCCGAGCATCCGCAAGCGCCGGCCGGAGCTGCCGGTGATCGTGATGAGCGCCCAGAACACGGTGATGACCGCGATCCGGGCGGCCGAGGTCGGCGCCTACGAATATCTGCCGAAACCCTTCGATCTCAAGGAGGTGCTCGGCCTAGTTGCCAAGGCACTCAAACAGAAGAACCGCCGCGCGCCCGCCCCGGAGGAGGAGGCGGTCCGCGAGGACAACCTGCCGCTCATCGGCCGCAGCCAGGCGATGCAGGAAGTCTACCGCATCCTCGCCCGGCTGATGAACACCGACCTCGGGGTGATGGTCACCGGCGAGAGCGGCACCGGCAAGGAGCTGGTGGCCCGCGCCCTGCACAATTACGGCCTGCGCAAGGGCGGGCCCTTCGTGGCGATCAACATGGCGGCGATTCCGCGCGATCTGATCGAGAGCGAGCTCTTCGGCCACGAGAAGGGGGCCTTCACCGGCGCCGACCGCGCGATGCCCGGCAAGTTCGAGCAGGCCAAGGGGGGCACGCTCTTCCTCGACGAGGTCGGCGACATGCCGCTCGACGCGCAGACCCGGCTGCTGCGCGTGCTGCAGGAGGGCGAGTTCACCCGCGTGGGCGGGCGCGAGGTGCAGAGCGCGGACGTGCGCATCGTCGCGGCGACCCACCAGGACCTGCGGGCGCTGATCAACGAGGGACGGTTCCGCGAGGATCTCTTCTACCGGCTGAACGTGGTGCCGATCCGGCTGCCGCCGCTGCGCGAGCGGCTGGAGGACGTGCCGGACCTCGCCCGCGCCTTCCTGCGCAAGGCCGAGGCCGAGGGATTGCCGCGCAAGGCGCTGTCGAAGGAGGCCGCCGACATCCTCAGGAAGCAGGAGTGGAGCGGGAACGTGCGCGAGCTGGAGAACCTGATGCGCCGGCTCTGCGTGCTCTGCTCGGACGAGGTGATCTCCGGGGCGGCCGTCTCGCAGGAGGTCGCCGCGCGCCCGTCGTCGGGCTCTTCCCCGGAGGCTTCCGCGCCGCAACGCCTGTCCCATGCGATCGAGGCGCATCTGCGCCGGTATTTCGACCTGCACGGCGACAGCCTGCCGCCGGACGGGCTCTACGAGCGGATTCTCAAGGAGATGGAACTGCCCCTGATCGCGCTCTCGCTGGCGGCAACCCGCGGAAACCAGGTGCGCACGGCGGATCTGCTCGGCATCAACCGCAATACGCTGCGAAAGAAGATTCGCGACCTCGACATTCGGGTTACACGTGGCAAGAGAATGATGTAAGACTGCCACAGTCGAGCGTTTGAAGCGTCACGGAAGAATGCGCAGCGATAGCCTGCTGACATTGACAGGACAGCGCCTCGCGCGCTGGCGCGAAGCCAGGGCCGTGCGGGCGGCGCTCTTCTGGGGGATGATCGGCCTCGGGCCGCTGCTGGCCTTCGTGACCTTCGGGGTTCTCGGCGGCATGGAGGGCCTGACCAGCCGCCACGCGCTCCGCACGATCCTGCTCGCCGATTTCGTCTATGCCATCGTCGTGGCGGTCTTCGTGGCGCGGCGCGTCGGTGCGATGATCGCCGCCCGGCGCCGGCAGTCGGCGGGGTCGCGCCTGCATTTGCGGCTCGTGCGGTTCTTCACCGCGATCGCGCTGATCCCCACGGTGCTCGTCGCGGTCTTCGCGACGATCTCGCTCAATTTCGGCCTGGAGGGCTGGTTCTCCGACCGGGTCCGCGCGGTGGTGACCAATTCGCTTGCCGCGGCCCAGGCCTACGAGGCGGAGCACCGTGTCACGCTGCAATCGGATGCAGCGGTCCTCGCGGCCTTTCTCAACGACCAGAAGAACCGCGATCCGCTGATGACCGGCGGGCAGCTGCGCGAGCTTCTGACCCGCGGCCAGCTCCAGATGCAGCGGGCGCTGCCCAAGGCCTATGTGATCGACAGCGACGGCACGATTCGCGCTCGCGGCGAGGGAAGCTATCGCTTCTACTACACCCCCCCGTCGCCCTCCGATGTCGATCGCGCCGATTCCGGCGAGATCGTCGTCATAGAGGACTGGGAAAGCAACGAGTTCCGCGCCCTGCTGCGGCTCGAATCCTTCCCCGACCACCTTCTCTACGTCAGCCGCGACGTGGACGGGAAGATCCTGAGCCTGCTCGACGAGACCCAGCAGACCGTGCTGCTCTACCAGCAGCTCGAAGCCGACCGCGGCAAGCTCCTGTTCGAATTCGCGCTGATCTATCTCGGATTCGCGCTGGTGGTCATCCTCGCGGCGGTCTGGGCGGGGCTCTGGTTCGCCGAGCGCCTCGCGAGGCCGGTCGGCCGCCTCGCCAGCGCCGCCCAGCGGGTCGGCCGCGGCGATCTCGACGTGCGCGTGCGCGAGGAGAAGGGCGACGACGAGATCGCGCTGCTCGGCCGGACCTTCAACGAGATGACCCGGCAGGTGAAGGGCCAGCATGACGCGCTGATCGCCGCCCATGAGGAGACCGACCGTCGGCGGCGGCTGTTCGATTCGGTGCTCTCCGGGGTCACGGCCGGGGTGATCGGGCTCGACGGCTCGGGGCGGATCGACATGGCCAATGCCGCGGCCACGACCCTGCTCGACCTCGATCCCGCCGCGGCGGTGGGCCAGCCGCTGCGCGAGGCCATTCCCGAATTCGGCGCGCTCTTCGACCGCCTGGACGCG
The DNA here is from genome assembly GCF_036846665.1 of Amaricoccus sp. NCBI lineage: Bacteria > Pseudomonadati > Pseudomonadota > Alphaproteobacteria > Rhodobacterales > Paracoccaceae > Amaricoccus > Amaricoccus sp. The sequence goes on from NZ_DAIUBO010000030.1 coordinate 11,099, forward strand.
CGCCGCGGCGGGGTGGCCCAGGGCGAGGTCAAGCTGCGCCGCAGGACGGGCGAAAGGGATCTGCTCGTGCGCATGTCCGTGCGGCTGGCGGACGACGGCAGCCTCGAGGGCTTCGTGATCTCCTTCGACGACGTCACCGACCTGGTGGTGGCCCAACGCCTCGCGGCCTGGGGCGACGTGGCGCGGCGCATCGCCCACGAGGTGAAGAACCCGTTGACGCCGATCCAGCTCTCGGCCGAGCGGCTGCGGCGCAAGTTCGGCCCCATGGTGGGCGAGGAACGGGCCGCGCTCGAGCAATACGCCGACGTGATCGTGCGCCAGACCAACGACCTCCGGCGCATCGTCGACGAATTCTCCAGATTCGCCCGCATGCGCGCGCCGGAGCGGCGCTCGGTCGATCTGGGCAAGCTGATCGCCGATGCGGTGCTCCTGCAGGAGACCGCGCGGCCCGACATCGCCTTCACGGTGAGCCTGCCGGAGACGCCGGTGATCGCCAATCTCGATGCGACGATGATCAACCAGGCGGTGACGAACCTGCTGAAGAACGCCGCGGAGGCGATCGAAGAGCGTGTTTCCGCCGATCCGGCGCCACCGGGCGAGATCCGGGTTGCCCTCGCCACGACGCCCGACACATTCACGATCGACATTCAGGACAACGGCTGCGGGCTGCCGGACCAGTCCGCGCGACTCTTCGAGCCCTATGTGACCCATCGCGCCAAGGGAACCGGCCTCGGGCTCCCCATCGTCAAGAAGATCATCGAGGAGCACGAGGGCAGCCTCGAACTGGTTCCGGCGCCGGTCTTCGAAGGGTCCTCGCGGCCCGGCGCCAGGGCGCGGATCGTGCTGCCGCAGGCCTTGCCGGACCAGAACTGGGAAAGCGACAAGCGCAGCGAGATCGCCGAGAAGTTGAGAAGGGGCATGCAATGACGGACATACTCGTGGTCGATGACGAGCCCGATATCCGCGGGCTCATCGGCGACATCCTGGAGGACGAGGGCCACGGCACGCGCATGGCCTGGGACAGCGACACCGCCTTCGGGGAGATCAACCGCGCGGCACCCGACCTGATCATCCTCGATATCTGGCTCAAGGACAGCCGGCTCGACGGCATCGACATCCTCAAGCGGGTCCGCCGCGACAATCCCGCGATCCCGGTCGTGATCATCTCCGGCCACGGCAACATCGAGATCGCCGTGGCGGCCATCAAGCAGGGCGCCTACGACTTCATCGAGAAGCCCTTCAACATCGACCAGCTCATGGTCGTCATCGGCCGCGCCCTCGAGACCTCGCGGCTCCGGCGCGAGAACGCGGCCCTGCGGGGCATCGACGCCGGCAACCACGAGATGCTCGGCACGAGCTCGGCCTTCCGCCAGATGAAATCCCAGCTCGACAAGGTGGCCCGCACCAACAGCCGGGTCATGCTGACCGGCCCCGCGGGCAGCGGCAAGGACGTGGCGGCGCGCTACATCCACCGCAATTCCGACCGGGCCAAGGGACCCTTCGTCATCGTCAGCTCCGCCTCCGTGGGCGCCGAGCAGATGGAGGAGGTGCTCTTCGGCCGCGAGGGCAGCGAGCGCGGGGTGGAGCCCGGGCTCTTCGAAAGGGCGCATACCGGGATCCTCTTCTTCGACGAGGTCGCCGACATGCCCCAGGGCACCCAGTCGAAGATCCTGCGCGTGCTGGTCGACCAGGCGTTCCAGCGGGTCGGCGGCACCGACACGGTCCGGGTGGACGTGCGCGTGCTCTCGGCCACTACCCGCGATCTCGCCAAGGAAGTCGCCTCGGGCCGCTTCCGCACCGAACTCTTTCACCGCCTGAACGTCGTTCCCGTCACCGTGCCGGGGCTCGAGGCGCGGCGCGAGGACATCCCGCTCCTCGCCGGGCATTTCCTCGAGGAGCTCAACAGCACCCAGGGCCTTCCCCAGCGCGGCCTGAGCCCGGAGGCGGAGGCCCAGCTCCAGACGATGCGCTGGCCGGGCAACGTGCGCCAGCTGCGCAACACGCTGGAGCGCGCGCTGATCCTCGGGGCCGACAATGGCCCGATCCAGCCGGAGGAACTGGCCAACGAGAGCTCGGCCAATGGCGCGGCTGCCGGCGGCGGGCTGGGATCGGCCTTCGCCGGGCTCGCGCTGCGCGAGGCGCGCGAAGTCTTCGAGCGCGAGTATCTCGTGGCGCAGATCAACCGGTTCGGCGGCAACATCTCGCGCACCGCGAGTTTCGTCGGAATGGAACGCTCGGCCTTGCATCGCAAGCTGAAGTCCTTGAACGTGATCTCCGCGGGCCGCAGTGTGCGGGCGGAGGAAGCGGAGGAGAACGCCTGAGCGATACGGGCAGGTCCTCCGAGCGCGGGACGACTTCATGAAGATCATCATCTGCGGCGCTGGACAGGTGGGCGGCCAGATCGCCCGGCACCTCGCCCGCGAAGAGGGCAGCAACAGCGTCACCGTCATCGACAACAACCCCGCGCTGATCCGGCGGATCACCGATGCCTACGACGTGTCCGGCGTCACCGGATTCGCGTCGCACCCCGACATCCTGGAGCAGGCCGGCGCGCGCGACGCCGACATGGTGATCGCCGCGACCCAGTCCGACGAGGTCAACATGGTGGTCTGCCAGGTGGCGCATTCGATCTTCTCGGTGCCGCGCAAGATCGCCCGCCTGCGTGCCCCGGCCTATCTCAACGCGATCTATTCCGACCTCTACCGCCGCGAGCACCTGCCCATCGACGTGGTCATCTCCCCCGAATTCGCCGTGGCGGACGCGGTCATGCAGCGGCTGGCCGCCCCCGCTGCCTTCGACATCGAGAGCTTCCTCGACGGCAAGGCCCAGCTGGTCGGGATCGCGCTCGAGGCGGATTGCCCGGTGCTCGACACGCCGCTGCGTCAGCTCTCCGAGCTCTTCTCGACGCTCCGGGTGGTGGTGGTCGGGGTGCGGCGCGGCGAGCGCCTCTTCGTGCCGGAGCCGATCGACCAGCTCTTTGCCGAGGACCAGATCTACGTGGTCACCGCGACCGAGGACGTGCCGCGGGTGATGGAGGTCTTCGGCAAGTCCCATCTCAACGTCACCCGCACCCTCATCGTCGGGGCCGGCAACATCGGCCTGCACGTGGCGCGCAGCCTCGAGGCACGCGACCGCAAGGCGCGCCTGAAGATCATCGAGAAGGACCGCAAGCGCGCCGAGCTGGTCGCCGACGCCCTCAAGCGGACGGTGGTGCTGAACGGCGACGGGCTCGACCTCGAGCTCCTGGAGGAGGCGGGGGTCGAATCCATGGATGCCGTGCTCGCGCTCACCCAGGACGACAAGTCCAACATCCTCGCCTGCGTCCGCGCCAAGACGGAGGGCGCCAAGCTGACCGTGGCGCTCGTCAACGATTCCTCGCTGATCGGGCTGATCGCGCCGATGGGGATCGACGCCTATGTCAATCCGCGCTCCACGACGGTCTCCTCGATCCTGCGCTACGTCCGCCACGGCCGGATCCGCGCCGTCTATTCCATCGGCGACGGCGAGGCCGAGGTGATCGAGGCGCAGGTGCTCGGGACCTCGGCCATCGCCGGCAATACCGTGCGCGAGACCGATCTGCCGGAAGCGGCCCTGATCGGGCTGATCCAGAAGGGCGACAAGGTGATCGTGCCGCGCGGCGACACGCGGCTGGAGGAGGGCGACATCCTGACCATCTTCGCGATGCGCGAGACCGTCGCCGACGTCGAGCGGCTGTTCCAGGTCGGCATCGACTTCTTCTGACGATGTCGTATCTCCGACGCTTTCCCGCCCTGGTCATCCTGATCCTGATCGCGGCGGCGCTCATGCTGATTCCGGCGGTCCATGCCGCCCAGACCGGAATCTGGGAGGTCGCGCGGGTCTTCTTCTACCACGCGGCCTTCTTCATCGCGCTGGGATGCATCCTGGGGCTCGCGACCATGAACCGCGTGCCCCGGCAGCCGGCGCGGTATCACCTGATGACCCTGCTTCTGGCCTATCTGCTGCTGCCGGTGGTGCTCGGCGCGCCGCTCGCCGTGCTGCTGCCGGGCCTGGGGATCGGCGGCGCCTATTTCGAGATGCTCTCCTGCCTGACGACGACGGGCGCCACGCTCTTCGACCGGCCGCGCCTGCTGCCGGATTCGCTGCATCTCTGGCGCGCGCTGATCGGCTGGTCCGGCGGGCTGATGATGCTGGTGACGGCAGTGGCGATCCTGGCGCCGCTCAATCTCGGCGGCTTCGAGATCGGCCAGGACGGGATCGGCCTGCGCGGCGGGCGCAGCGGCGGCACGATCGACGAGGCGAGCAAGCGCATCCTGCGGCAGGCGAGCCAGATCGCGCCGGTCTATGCCGGCTTCACCGGCTTTCTCGCGCTCTGCCTGATCTTCGCGGGCGCCCGTCCCTTCGTCGCCCTCTGCCACGCCATGGCCGTGCTTTCGACCAGCGGCATCTCGCCCGTCGGCGGCCTCGAAGGCGGGCAGTCGGGGCGGCTCGGCGAGATGGCGATCCTGCCCTTCTTCCTGCTCGCGGTCAGCCATCGCGCCATGTCCTTCGACCTGCGCCGCGGGCATCGGCTGGCGCTGACCGACCCCCAGATCCAGCTGATGCTCATCTCGGTGCTGAGCGTCACCCTGCTGCTCTTCCTGCGCAGCTTCATCGGCGCCGCCGAGATCGACCGCCAGGACAGCCCGTTCCGCGCCCTTCAGGCCATCTGGGGCAGCCTCTTCACGGTCCTGTCGTTCCTGACGACCACCGGCTTCGAGAGCCCGGACTGGCGGGCGATGCAGCTCTGGTCGCATCTGCCCGATCCGGGCACGATCCTGCTCGGCGTCGCGGTGATGGGCGGCGGCATCGCCACCACGGCGGGGGGCGTGAAGCTGCTGCGGCTCTATGCGCTCTACCGCCACGGGCTGCGCGAGCTCGACCTGCTCGTGCATCCCAGCAGCGTCGCGCGCCACGGCCAGGGCGACCGCGTGGTCTCCGAGAACGGGCCCCGAATCGCCTTCGTCTTCCTGATGCTCTTCCTGGTATCGCTCGGCATCCTGATGATCGCGTTTTCGCTTACCGGGCTCGAATTCGACCACAGCCTCGCCCTCGGGATCGCTTCGCTGACCACGACGGGGCCGGCGATCCGGACGCTGGGCGGCGGCGCGAGCTACGGCGACCTCGACAGCTGGGCGAGGGTGCTCTTTGCAACCGGAATGATCGTCGGCCGCATGGAGACGATCGTGATAATCGCACTTTTCAACCCGGCCTATTGGCGGCATTGAGATACCGGCTGTGGTCGCGGAACCACTGGCCGCAAAAAGAGCGGGCGTGCTCTGGAAATGGCCGGGTCCACCGCCCATACTCAGGCGCGCGAGCAAGAACAACAACAGGCGCCATGCGCGCCTCACACAACTTAAGGCTGAAAACAATGGCTGCCGACAAACAGAACCTCCAGGACGCCTTCCTCAACAATGTGCGGAAGGCCAAGGTCCCGGTAACGATCTTTCTCATGAATGGCGTGAAACTTCAGGGGGTTATCACGTGGTTCGATAATTTCTGCGTGCTCCTGCGCCGCGACGGCCAGTCGCAGCTCGTCTACAAGCACGCGATCTCGACGGTGATGCCGTCCCAGCCGATCACCCTCTACGAGGCGGAAGATTCCTGAACCCGATCAAAGGATGCGGACGCTCGTCCTGCATCCGATCCACGGCGGCCGGTCCGAAAGGGACGCGGATGACGCACTCGCCGAGGCGGTGAGCCTCGCCGAGGCGCTCGATCTCGATGTCGTCTCCTCGGCACCGGTCCCGCTCGCGCGCTCCCGCGCCGCGACGCTCTTCGGAAGCGGCAAGGTCGAGGCCATCGCCGCGGAAGTGGCGGAAGGCGGCATCGGTCTGGTGATCGTCGACGGAACGCTGTCGCCGGTGCAGCAGCGCAACCTCGAACGAGCCTGGAAAGCCAAGGTCCTCGACCGGACGGGCCTGATCCTGGAGATCTTCGGGGAAAGGGCCCGGACGCGCGAGGGCGTGCTCCAGGTGGAGCTGGCGCATCTCAACTACCAGAAGTCCCGGCTGGTGCGCAGCTGGACCCACCTCGAACGCCAGCGCGGCGGCTTCGGCTTCCTCGGCGGCCCCGGCGAGACCCAGATCGAGGCGGATCGCCGGGCGCTGAACGAGCGCATCCTGCGGATCCGCGAAGCCCTGGGAAAGGTCGTGCGGACCCGCGGCCAGCATCGCGCCGCGCGCCGCCGGAGGTCGCAGCCGGTCGTGGCGCTCGTCGGCTACACCAACGCCGGGAAATCCACGCTCTTCAACCGGCTGACCGGATCCTCGGTCCTGTCGAAGGACATGCTCTTCGCCACGCTCGATCCCACGATGCGGGCGATCGACCTGCCCGGCGGCATCAGCGCGATCCTCTCCGACACGGTCGGCTTCATCGCGGATCTGCCGACGCAGCTCGTCGCCGCCTTCCGCGCGACCCTCGAGGACGTGCTCGACGCCGACCTGATCCTCCACGTCCGCGACATCAGCCATCCCGAAACCGAGCTCCAGGCGCAGAACGTGCGCGGGATCCTCGCCGATCTCGGGGTGGACGTCGGCGAGCACGGGCCGCTGGTCGAGGTCTGGAACAAGATCGACCGGCTGGATCCGTCGCGGGCCGAGGCGACCGCCGTCACCGCCGGACGCATGGCGCGGACCTGCGCGATCTCGGCGATGACGGGGCAGGGGATCGAGACCCTGCGCCGGACGATCGCGCGCGAGCTGAGCGCGCCCGTCCACGAAGAGACCCTCCACCTGGGCTTCGGCCAGGGCCGCCATCGCGCCTGGCTCTTCGACCGGAACCTCGTCGTGGCCGAGACCCAGACCGACGAAGGCTACGACATCGCCGTCCGCTGGTCCGACCTCGACCGCATGCGCTACGGCGCGATCTGAGCCGTGCCGCGGTCGATACGGGGCCAGTCCGCCATGCGGTTGCGAAACCAGGTCCGCTGCCGCTTCGCATAGCGCCGCGTGGCGATCACCGCCGCCGCGGTCGCTTGCGCCAGATCGCAACGCCCGTCCAGATAGTCGAAGATCTGCGCCGCCCCCAGGGCACGCGCCGAAGGCAGCCGTTCTCCGGAAAACGCCGAGCGGTAATGCCGGCATTCTTCGACGGCACCATCTTCGATCATACTCTCAAAGCGAGCTTGTATATCATTGTTAAGTATCGATCTATCAATATCGACCACAAACCCGGCCCAGTCCTTGAGTACGGGTTCCGCCGGCGCTTGCTGCCAGTCCGCGAGACCGCGGCCGGTCGCGGTCAGAACCTCCCAGGCACGTTGCACGCGCGCCGGGTTCCGCACGTCGATGCGCGCGAAGGTCGCCGGATCGTCGCGCGCGAGTTCCTCGGTGAGCCGCGTCGCACCATGCCGCTGCAGCACCGCTTCCGAGGCGGCGCGGATCTCGGCCGGAACCGGTGGAACATCGGCCAGACCCTCGGTCAGCGCCGTCAGGTAGAGTCCCGTGCCGCCGACGATGATCGGCCGGATCGACCGCGCGCGAAGATCGGCCAGGATCGCCTCGACGTCGCGCAGCCAGCTTCCGACCGAATAGCGCCGCGATCCGTCGACATGGCCGTAGAGCGCATGCGGCACGCGCCGGCAATCCTCGCGCGTCGGCCGCGCGGTGAGAATCTGCCAGCAATCATAGACCTGGAGCGCATCGGCATTGACGATGCAGGAGGCGCGTTCCTCGGCCAGCGACATCGCCAGCGCGGATTTTCCGCTGGCGGTCGGCCCGGCGATGATGATCGGACGCAGGCCGGGCCCGGTCACCATCCCTCCGTCCGGCAGTCCATATTTAACATAATCTCGCTTATCCGCCTTTCTGACATTTCCGGCCTGAACCGGAACGAAAACCGCCGCTTCGGCCGCGTCTTTCGCGGATCCCCTGCATGTCGCGTCCCGCCCCCTTTTCCGCCGCCGCCCGCGGCAACCTTGACCGCAAGGCGAAATAGGTCTGCAATGGCGCCAGATAACGACGATCGCAATGGGGAGCCGACATGTATCGCGATACCATCAACGCGCGACCGCTGCATCGCGCCATTCCTAAGCTCGCGCGCGAGGCCCGCGACGGCAAGCTCAGCCGCCGCGAATTCCTGGCCATGGCGACGGCGCTCGGCGCCACCGGACCGGCGGCCTATGGCATGCTCGGGCTGGCGATGCCCGGCCGCGCCCAGGCGCAGGAAGCCAGGGCCGGCGGCGTGATCAAGATCGCCACGCCCGTGCAGCGCATGGACGACCCGCGCATCTTCGACTGGTCCTACAAGGCCAATCAGGCCCGCTTCTTCTGCGAGCCACTCGTGCGCTACACGACGGATTTCACCTTCGAGCCCTGGCTGCTCGAAAGCTGGGAAGTCAACGACGACGCAACCGAGTATCTGCTGCACCTGCGCACCAGCGCGAAGTGGTCGAACGGGGACGACTTCAACGCGGACGATGTGATCTTCAACATCACCCGCTGGTGCGAGGGACACGTGCCGAACAATTCCATGGCCACCCGGATGGCCTCCATCGTCGAGAAGAAGGGCGAGGAGACCTTCGTCGGCGACGTCACCAAGGATGACGGCACCGTCGTCCAGGAGGAGCAGACCCGCGACCTCTTCGGCATCGTCGACGGCGCTCTGGAGAAGGTGGACGAAAAGACCGTGCGACTGAACGTGCCGAAGCCCGACATCACGTTCATCCCGGCATTCTGCGACTATCCTGCGCTCATCGTGCACCGCAGGTTCAGCGAGGATGGCGGCGATCTCACCGCCAATCCCGTGGGCACCGGTCCCTGGGAACTGGTTTCGGTCGAGGTCGGGGCGCGCGCTGTCTATCAGCGCCGCACCGACGGCAATGCCTGGTGGGGCGACGAGGTCAATGGCCCGGTCTATCTCGATGGCATCGAGCTGATTGACTATGGAACCGATCCCTCGGCGACGATTGCGGCCTTCGAAGCGGGTGAGATCCACACCAACTACGAGACCCAGCCGAGCTATGTGGAGATCTTCGACGCCCTCGGCCTGAACAAGTCGGAATCGGTCACGGCGAACACGCTCTGCCTCCGCATGAACGTCAACCAGCCCCCCTTCGACGACCAGCGGGTGCGCAACGCGGTGCAGCTCGCCGTGGACAACGCCACCGTGCTCGACCTCGGCTACCAGGGCCTCGGGACCATTGCCGAGAACCATCACGTCGGCCCGATGCATCCCGACTATGCCCAGCTGCCGCCGATCGCGCGCGATGCGGAAAAAGCCGTGGCGCTCATGACCGAGGCAGGCCAGCTCGACACCGAGCTCGAGCTGATCTCGGTCGACGACGACTTCAACCGCAATACCTCCGACGCGGTGGCGGCGCAGATGCGCGACGCGGGCCTGAACGTCAAACGCACGGTCCTGCCGGGCAACACCTTCTGGAACAACTGGACCGGCTATCCCTTCTCGGCGACCGAGTGGAACATGCGCCCCCTCGGCGTTCAGGTCTACGCCCTGGCCTACCGTAGCGGCGAGCCGTGGAACGAGACGGGATTCAGCAACCCCGATTTCGACGCGCTGCTCGACGAGGCCTATTCCATCGCCGATGCCGACAAGCGTCGCGAGCTGATGGCCAAAATGGAGCAGATCATCCAGGATTCGGGGATCCTCGTGCAGCCCTACTGGCGCTCGACCTTCCGCCACATGACGCCGGACGTCGACGGGCTGAACATGCATCAGACCTTCGAGATCCATCTCGAACGAACCTGGCTCAACAGCTGAGCCCCCTGCCCCGCGACCCGTCCCGGGCGATTGTCCAAGCCCGGGACGGCTGAAACACGGAGGCTCGGATGCTCGTCTTCCTGCTGAAACGACTTGGCGTGATGCTGCTCACGGCACTCTGCCTGACGCTGATCGTCTTCATGCTGGTCAATCTCAAGCCCAATCTCGTCAAGCTCGCCAAGGAACAGACCGGAAGCCGCATCACCGAGCAGCAGGTCGAGGTCTGGCTCGACCAGAACGGCTACAACCGCCCGCTCTTCGTCCGCTACGGCGAATGGCTCGGCGGCGTCGCCCGCGGCGATTTCGGCCATTCCACCCGCTTCAACGCGCCGGTCTCCGAGGTGCTCTGGCCGCGGCTCTGGCTGACCGCCAAGCTCATGTTCTGGGTGATGCTGGTGATGGTGCCCGGCGCGCTCCTGCTCGGGATCCTCGCGGGCATGCGCGAGGGCTCGGCGCAGGACCGGGTGCTCTCCACCATCGCCATCGGCACGACATCGACCCCGGAATACGTCTCCGGCGTGGTGCTGACGGTGATCTTCGCCAGCCAGATGGTCGGGCTTCAATGGTTCTCGGGCTCGGCGACCTCCGCCGCCGACGAGGGCCCGACCTTCTACAACTTCACCCTGCCGGTGCTGACAATCGCCATCTACGGCATGGGCTATATCGCACGCATGACCCGCGCCTCCATGGCTGAGGTGATGACCCAGCAATACATCCGCACCGCGCGGCTGAAGGGCGTGGGCTACTGGGCCGTGGTGCTGCGCCACGCGCTGCGGAACGCGCTGATCGCGCCCTTCACGGTGATCATGCTGCAGTTTCCCTGGCTCCTGACCGGCGTCGTGATCGTCGAGACCCTCTTCAATTACCGCGGCTTCGGCTGGCTGCTGATCGAGGCCGCCGGCAACAACGACATCAACCTCCTGCTCGCCTGCTCCATCGTCGCGGTGGTGATCGTGCTGACCACCCAGCTCATCTCCGACATCGGCTACGTCTACCTCAATCCGCGCATCCGCGTGAGGAGCTGACATGGAACTGGAATACCTGACCCTGGGCGGCATCGTCTCCGGCATGCTGCGCCAGTTCCTGCCGGTCTATGCCGCCATGGCGCTGATCATGGGGGCGAGCTTCGTCTGGCGCTGCCGCCTCGGCCTCTACGGCCGCATCTACGAGAGCCCGATCGGCATGATCGGCTTCGCGCTGGTGCTCTTCTGGCTCCTGACCGCGCTCATGGCGAACTGGGTGGCGCTCTTCGACCCCTTCGGCCAGATCCGCGCGCTCCAGAACAAGGGGCCCGGCGTGATCGACCCCGAGACCGGCATCCCCTACCTGCTCGGCAGCGACGCGCTCGGGCGCTGCGTCTTCAGCCGGATGGTCTACGGCAGCCGCACGGTCATGGCGATCGCGCCGCTGGCGACGCTCTTCGCCTATATGGTCGGCATCACCCTCGGCCTGCCCGCCGGCTATTTCGGCGGCAGGTTCGACACGGTGCTGAGCTTCATCGCCAATCTCGTGCTCGCCTTCCCGGTGATCCTGCTCTTCTACCTGCTGGTCACGCCCGAGATCCGCGAGACCGCCATCCCCGGCACCATGGCCGCCATCCTCTTCGTCTTCCCGATCGTCTTCCTCGTGACGCTGGTCTGGAGCCGGTTCCGGGTGCGGCCTGACGTGCTCTGGTACTACCTGCTGCCGATCCTGGTCGTCGGCGGCTTCGTCTATCTCGGGCTGATCGGCATCTGGGATCCGACCGGCCTGATCGCCATGGACGCCAATACCCTCAACATCTTCCTCGCGGTCGTCTTCATCACCTCGCCCACGGTCTTCCGCATCGTCCGGGGGCTCACCATGGACATCAAGACGCGCGACTATGTCGCCGCCGCCCAGACCCGCGGCGAGCGGCCCTGGTACATCATGATGTGGGAGATCCTGCCCAATGCCCGCGGGCCGCTGATCGTCGATGCCTGCCTCCGGATCGGCTATACCACCATCCTGCTCGGCACCCTCGGCTTCTTCGGCCTCGGCGTCAGCCCGGAAAGCCCGGACTGGGGCTCGACCATCAACGAGGGCCGCAAGCTCCTGCGCCTCTTCATCTTCCCCGCGCTCTCGCCGGCGCTGGCGCTCATGAGCCTCGTGCTCGGCCTCAATCTCCTCGCCGACGCCCTGCGCGAGATCTCCCTGAAGGATTAGGAATCCGGCCATGTCCGACCCCATCCTCGAAATCGAGAAACTGTCGATCAGCTTCTTCACCCGCGCCGGCGAGATCCCCGCGGTGATGGACTTCTCCGCCCGCGTGCAGCCCGGCGAGGCGCTAGGTCTCGTGGGCGAGAGCGGCTGCGGCAAGTCGACGGTGGCGCTCGGGGTGATGCGCGACCTCGGCAAGAACGGCCGCATCGTCGGCGGCTCGATCCGCTTCAAGGGCCGGGAGCTCACCACCATGCCCGATGCCGAGCTGCGCCGCATCCGCGGCTCGGAGATCGCGATGATCTACCAGGAGCCCATGGCGAGCCTCAACCCGGCGATGAAGGTCGACCGCCAGCTCATGGAAGTCCCGATGATCCACGAGGGCGCCAGCGCCGCGGAGGCCCGCGCCCAGGCGCTGCGCGTGGTGGAGGCGGTCCGCCTGCCCGACCCTTCCCGCATCCTCGCGAGCTATCCGCACCAGCTCTCCGGCGGCCAGCAGCAGCGCATCGTCATCGCCATGGCGCTGATGTCGAAGCCCGCGCTCCTGATCCTCGACGAACCCACCACCGCGCTCGACGTCACCGTGGAGGCCGGCATCGTCGAGCTGGTCAAGGATCTCGGCCGCGAATTCGGCACCTCGATGCTCTTCATCAGCCACAATCTCGGCCTGATCCTCGAGACCTGCGACCGCATCAACGTGATGTATTCCGGCGAGGCGGTCGAGACCGGGCCGATCGCCGAGGTCTTCGACGAGATGCGGCACCCCTATACGCAAGGGCTCTTCCGCTCCATCCCCCTGCCTGGCGCCGACAAGAACGCGCGCCCGCTCATCGCCATCCCCGGCAATTTCCCCCTGCCCCACGAACGCCCGCCGGGCTGCAACTTCGGCCCGCGCTGCGACTATTTCCAGGCCGGCCGCTGCGACGCGCGCGACATCCCGATGCGTGCCGTGACCCCGAGCCACGCCAGCCGCTGCCTGCGCTTCGAGGAGATCGACTGGTCGGCGCCGCCGCAGGCCAAGGCGACCGAGGCCCCCGCGCCGATCGGCGACGTGGTGCTGAAGGCCGACGACCTGAAGAAATACTACGCGGTGCGCTCCAGCGCGCTCTTCGGCGGCGCCATCCGCCTGGTCAAGGCCAACGAGAGCGTGAGCTTCGAGGCCCGCGAGGCCGAGACGCTCGCCATCGTCGGCGAATCGGGCTGCGGCAAATCCACCCTCGCCAAGGTGCTGCTCGGCCTCGAGACCGCCACCGGCGGCGAGATCACGCTCGGCAATACCGAGATCGGCCACCGCCCGATCGAGAACCGCGATACCAGGACCGTCTCCTCCGTGCAGATGGTCTTCCAGAACCCCTTCGACACGCTCAATCCCAGCCAGACCATCGGCGGCCAGATCATCCGCGTGCTGGAGCGCTTCGGCATCGGCAAGTCGCCCGCGGAGCGCCAGGCGCGCATGCTGGAGCTGCTCGATCTGGTCAAGCTGCCGCGCGCCTTCGCCACCCGCATGCCGCGCCAGCTCTCGGGCGGCCAGAAGCAGCGCATCGGCATCGCCCGCGCCTTCGCCGGCGCCCCCGAGGTCGTGGTGGCCGACGAGCCGGTCTCCGCCCTCGACGTCTCGGT
>NZ_DAIUBO010000031.1:0-24392 GCF_036846665.1 Amaricoccus sp.
TGGTGACGCCCCCCGCGGCGGCGGCCGCACCGGCGGTGCGAAAGCTCTCCTTGTCGCGCTCGCCGGGCTCCCGGACCTTGACGCGGATGTCGAGGATGCCCGGCGCGAGGCAGCGCCCGCCGCAGTCGAGCCCCTCGCGCGCGCCCTCGAAGACCTCGGCGATGCGGCCGCCCGCGATCACCAGCCCGCCGTCGAGGATGCGGTCGCCCTCGGGATCGACCAGCCGGGCGTTGGTGAGGGTCAGCACGCCGCCGCTCCGCCCGGCTCGTTGCGGCCGCGCAGGTTCCGCGCCAGCAGGTCCATCGCCGCCATGCGCACCGCGACGCCCATTTCCACCTGCTCCTGGATGACGGAGACGTTGATGTCGTCGGCGAGCAACCCGTCGATCTCGACGCCGCGGTTCATCGGCCCCGGATGCATGACGATGGCGTCCTCCCGGGCGGCGGCCAGCTTCTCGGCATCGAGCCCGAAGCGGTGGTAGTATTCGCGCATGGTCGGGATCAGCGCGCCGTCCATGCGCTCCTTCTGCAGGCGCAGCATCATCACCACGTCCGCGCCCTCGATCCCGCGGCGCAGGTCCTGGAACACCTCGACGCCCATGCGTTCGGCCCCGGCGGGCATCAGCGTCGGCGGGCCGATCAGGCGGATGCGGTTTTCCATGATGCCCAGGAGCAGGATGTTCGACCGCGCCACCCGGCTGTGGGCGATATCGCCGCAGATCGCCACCGTCAGCCGGCTGAGCCGCCCCTTGCGCCGGCGGATGGTGAGCGCGTCGAGCAGCGCCTGGGTCGGATGCTCGTGGCGGCCGTCGCCGGCGTTCAGCACCGCGCAATTGACCTTCTCGGCCAGCAGGTTGACCGCGCCCGAGGCCGGGTGCCGCACCACCAGCAGATCCGGGTGCATGGCGTTGAGCGTCATGGCGGTGTCGATCAGCGTCTCGCCCTTCTTCACCGAGCTCGCGGCCACCGACATGTTCATCACATTGGCCCCGAGCCGCTTGCCGGCGAGTTCGAAGCTCGCCTGGGTACGGGTCGAGGCCTCGAAGAACATGTTGATCTGGGTCAGGCCGGCGAGCACGCGGGAATGCTTCTCCGCGCGGCGGTTCATCGCGACATAGGTCTCGGCGAGGTCGAGCACCGTCTCGATGGCGGCCCGGTCGAGGCCCTGGATGCCGAGAAGATGGCGATGCGCGAACAAGCGGGCCTCCGGTCGGTGCCGGGCCTCTATAGCAGCCGCCCCGGGCGCGGCAAGGTCCCGCCGCGCCTGCGCGGGGCTGATGGCAGTTGGCAAGATCACCCCGTCCGCCGGAAGTCCCGGTGTGCCTAGCGTCACCACCCCGCCGAGGCCAGCCACCGCCGGGCAGCGCCCGACCCGGCGGGCGCTTTGCACCCGCCGGGTCGGACGCTGCCCTCGTCTTGATGCGGGACGGTCGAAGGCGAAAGCACGAGCTCCAGATGCAATTCCCCTCGCAGCTGCGCGGGCGCTCCTGATCCAAGGTTCATTCGTCCCTAGAGGAATGTACCGTAGAGCTTTGAAACATACAGAAAATAGGCGTCCATTCTGTGGGGCGATCGGCCAGGGCAAGGCCCGCGCCGGGATCTGGTCTTGGCGGGCCGCATTGCCTAGGGTGACGGGCAGCCAGGAGGAGACTCATGCGCGTGCCCGACCTCTCGACCGATGCCGCCGTGCTGCGCGCCGCCCTCGCCTGGCAGGTGGAGCTCGGTGCCGACGAGGCGATCGGCGAGACGCCGGTGTCGCGCTTCGAGGCCGCGGCCAGGCCACCGCCGCCCGTGCGGCAGGCGGCGGTGGCGGCGGCCGCGCCGCAAGCTCCGGCGGAATTGACGACCGAGGCGCTGGCGGCGGGCTGCGGCGAGCTCGCCGCACTCCGGGCGGCGATGGCGGCATTCGAGGGCTGCGCGCTGAAGAAGGGCGCGCGCAACCTGGTGTTCTCCGACGGAAATCCGGCGGCGCGGGTGATGGTCGTGGGCGAGGCGCCGGGGCGGGACGAGGATCGCGCCGGGCTGCCCTTCGTGGGGCGGTCGGGGCAGCTGCTCGACCGGATGCTGGCGGCGATCGGCCTGTCGCGCAGGGCCGAGGCGCCGGAGGCGGCGGTCTATGTCACCAATGTGCTGCCCTGGCGGCCGCCGCAGAACCGCGATCCGGCGGCGGACGAGGTGGCGATGATGCTGCCGTTCCTCCACCGCCACATCGCGCTCGTCGCTCCGGACCTCCTCGTGGCCGTCGGAAATTCCGCGGCGCGGACCCTGCTCGGGACGACCACCGGCATCACCCGGCTGCGCGGGCATTGGGCGGAATGGCGGGGCGTTCCGGTGATGCCGATGTTCCACCCCGCCGCACTCCTGCGCAATCCGGAGCTGAAGCGGGCGGCCTGGGCGGATCTGCTGGCGGTGCGCAAGCGGCTGGACGGAGCATGACGGGGATCGACCAGGGCCTTGACTTCATTCCGGTTCGCATCGCGGTGCTGACCGTGTCGGACAGCCGCGCGCCCGAGGAGGACCGCTCGGGCGATCTCCTGGTCTCGCGGCTGACCGCGGCCGGGCATCGTCTGGCCGGCCGGGCGCTGGTGCGCGACGAGAAGGCCGCGATCCAGGCGCGGCTCAGGGCCTGGATCGCGGATCCGGAGGTCGACGCGGTGATCTCGACCGGGGGCACCGGGCTGACCGGGCGGGACGTGACGGTGGAGGCGCATGAGGAGCTGTACGAGAAGGCGATCAATGCCTTCTCGACAGTCTTTGCCATGCTGTCTTACGAGAAGATCGGCACGTCGGCGATCCAGAGCCGCGCCTGCGCCGGGGTCGCCGGCGGCACCTATCTCTTCGCGCTGCCGGGATCGCCCGGCGCCTGCCGGGATGCCTGGGACGGGATCCTGGCGGCGCAGCTCGACTATCGGCACCGGCCCTGCAACTTCGTGGAGATCATGCCGCGGCTGGAGGAGCACCGCCGGCGGAAGTGAGCGGATCGGCGATGCGCGGAGCCGGGGCCCGGGCGCCTCGCGTTTGGGACGACGCCGGGGCTGCGCTACGGTTGGTGGGAGGACGGGAAGAGGGGGGCCGGCCATGGCGGATGCACTGCGGGCGATCGGGGCGACGGGGTTGCGGGTGCCGCCGCTCTGCTTCGGCACCTCGGGGCTCGGGGGGATGCCCGATACCTACGGCTACGACGTGGGCGAGGTGCGGGCGCTCGACACGGTGCGGGCGATCCTCGGCTTGCCGGACGGGTTCCTCGACACCTCGCGCAATTACGCCATGGGGCGCAGCGAGGCGCGCATCGGCATGGTGGTGCGCGAGCTGGGCGGCTGGCCGGCGGGACGGATCCTCTCCACCAAGCTCGACCGCGACATGGAGACGCGGCGCTTCGACGCGGCCCGCGCGCGGCGGTCGTTCGAGGAGAGCCTCGAAGCGCTGGGGCTGGAGCGCGTGCAGATCCTGCATCTGCACGACCCGGAATACGTGAGCGACCTCGGCGAGGTCACCGGCAGGGGCGGGGCGCTGGCGGAGCTCCTCCGCATCAAGGAGGAGGGCCTGGCGGATGCGGTGGGCCTCGCCGCCGGGCGCATCGACGTGATGATGCCGATCCTGCGCGACTGGGACCTCGACGTGCTGATCACCCACAACCGCTTCACGCTGGTCAACCGCAACGCCGGGCCGATGCTGGATCTGGCGACGGAGCGGGGCATCTCGGTGCTGAACGCCGCGCCCTATGCCAGCGGCGCGCTCGCCAAGGGCGCGGCGGCGCATCCGCGCTACGTCTATCAGGAGGCGACCGAGGCGATGCTGGCGCCGGTGCGCGCGGTCGAGGCGGTCTGCGCGCGGCACGGCGTGCCGCCGGGGGCGGCGGCGCTGCAATTCTCCATGCGCGATCCGCGCATCGCCGCGACGATCTGCGGCGTGAGCCGGCCCGAGCGGGTGGCGGAGACGCTCGCCTGGGCGGGCTGGCCGATCGGCGAGGAGGTCTGGGCCGAGCTGATGGCGCTGCCCTTCGCCACCGACGATCCCGAGGCGACGCGGGTCTATACCCCCGGCTGACCGCGCGCCCCGAGCCAGCCGCGGGGGGAGGGCGTCGGGGCCCGGAAGGGAGGTCGTCTCGCGGGCGGCGGCAGTGACGCCGGCCGCGGGCAGGAGACGGGTTTCAGCCCTTCCCGGGGCCGAAGTCGGCGGAGGTCACGACGCCGTCGCCGTCGATGTCCATGCGGGTGAAGGCGTCCGGCGCGCGGTCGGCGAATTCGGCGCGCGAGACCGCGCCGTCGCCGTCGACGTCGTTGAGGTCATGCGCGAAGCCCTGTTCGAGGCCGAGCATCGCGCCGCGGGGCTCGCCCCTGAGGTTCGCGGCCATGTCCTCCTTCCGCGTCTCCTCGAAGAGCGTCCATTCCGCGCTGTCGAGCAGGCCGTTCCCGTCCATGTCGAACATGGTGAAGAGCGCGTCGCGCTTGCTCTCGATCTCGGCTTCGGACACGGCGCCGTCGCCGTCGAGATCCCAGTTGTCGATGAAATGGCCGCCGGGCCTGCCCTGCTGGGCGGCGGCGGGCAGGGCGAGCAGGAGCCAGAGGCCGAGGCCGAGGCCGAGGCCGAGGAGCCGGGTTGTGGTCATGGGAGAAGCCTCATCGGGTTGGGTCGCGTTCCGAGCCATTCACGGGTTGAACGGTGCGGCGCGGGGCTTCCGTCGCCGGGCCGTGCCGTGGCGGCGTCAGTCCCAGACGAAGGCGATCTTCTGGAGCTCGCGGCCGCCGATGCAGGTATGGCCCCGGGCGCGGGCCTCGCCGCCCATGGCGCGGTAGAAGCGGCAGCCGGCGGCGTTGTCGGCGAGCGACCAGACAAGGAGCTGCACGAGTCCGCCGTCGCGGAGGCGGGTCCGGGATTCGGTGAAGAGCCGGCGGCCGAGGCCGGCGCCATGATATTCGGGGCGCAGGTAGAGCTCGTGGATCTCGCCGGAGCGGCGGCCGGCGAAGCGGCCGGCGCCGAGCGTGGCGTAGCCGGCGGCGGTGCCGTCGAGGGCGAGCAACAGCGCCCGGCCGCCGGCGCGATGCATCGCGCCCCACCATCCGGGGCCGCGGCGCGCGACCATGCGCTCGAGCGCGACGCCGGGGATGATGCCGGCATAGGCATAGCGCCAGGCGTCGCGGTGCAGCACCGCGAGCGCCTCGCTGTCCGCCGCCGTCGACCAGTGCAGTTCGATCGCCATGGACCCCGCTCCGAATGCGGCATTCTCCGCTCTCCGGGGCTTTCGCGCAAGCGCGACGCCGTCGCCGCGATGGACCGGCGGCGCGGGATATGCGATGCTCGGGGCATCGGGACATGCGGGCGGAGGCGCGACTCGGCGGCCATGAGCGAGAAGGTGGTCCTTCTGCCGAAGACGGCGACGCGGAGCGTGCCGGCGCGGCCGGCGCTGCACCGGGTCCTGCTCGTCAACGACGACTTCACGCCGCGCGACTTCGTCGTCACCGTGCTCGGGGCGGTCTTCCGCATGGGGCCGGAGCGGGCGCGGGGCGTGATGCTGACCGCGCATCGCCGCGGCTGCTGCGTGGTGGCGGTCTTCACCCGGGAGGTCGCCGAGACCAAGGCGGGCCAGGCGACGGCGATGGGCGCGCGGGCCGGCTATCCGCTGCGCTTCACCACCGAGCCGGAATGCTGACGCAAGGGCGCTGACGGCCCCACTTTACCGCTCGCGAGAAAATGCCTGCGCTCCCGCCCGCAAGGCCCTATATTCAGGAACGGAATGCCCGGCGGCGCGGCCGGGCCGGAGTGCGTGACGCATGCGGTTCCTGATGCGAAGCCTGGCGGGCCTGACGCTCCTGGTGCTGACGCTGGGCCTCCTGGGCCTCGCGGTCGGCAGCATCCGGCAGGCATTGGCGCTGCGCGAGGCGGAGGCGACCGGCGGTCGGGCCGCCGAGGAACGGGTCTTCGCGGTGAGCGTGGCACGGCTGGAGCCGCGAACCGTGGCGCCGGTGCTGACCGCCTATGGCGATCTGCAGAGCGCGCGGCAGCTCGAGCTGCGCGCGGCGACCGCCGGCACGCTGATGGAGATCGCGCCGGGTTTCCGCGACGGCGGGCGGGTGGCGGCGGGCGAGGTGCTCTACCGCATCGATCCGGCCGCCGCCGAGACCGCGCTGGCGCTGGCCGAGAGCGACCTGGCCGCGGCGCGGGCCGAGGAGGCCGAGGCGGGCGTCGGGCTCGACCTGGCGCGGCAGGAGGCGGCGGCGGCGGACCGCCAGCGCGACCTCCGGGCCCAGGCCCTGGCGCGGGCGCAGGATCTGCGCAACCGGGGCGTGAACACGGCGGCGGATCTGGAGGCGGCGGAGCTGGCCCTGGCCAATGCCGAGCAGGCGGCGACCGGGCGGCGGCTGGCCGAGGCCCAGGCCGAGTCGCGCATCGAACGCGCGGGCATCGCCACCACCCGCGCCGGCATCGCCCGCGACGAGGCGGCGCGGGATCTGGCCAATACCGTGGAGCGGGCGCCCTTCGACGGGCTGGTGGCGGATGTCTCGGCGGTTCCCGGGCGGCTCGTCAGCGTCAACGAGCAGCTCGGGCTCCTGCTCGATCCGGCGGCGCTCGAAGTGGCGTTCCGGGTGTCGAAGGCCGAATTCGCGCGGCTGGCGGATGCCTCGGGCGAGCTCCTCCCCCTTGCGGTGAGCGCGAGCCTCGAGGTCGAGGGCATCGAGCTCAGCGTGCCGGGCCGCATCGACCGGGCCGGGGCCTCGGTCGGCGCCGGCCAGACCGGGCGGCTGATCTATGCCCGGCTCGACGAGGGCCCGCCGGGGCTGCTGCGGCCGGGGGATTTCCTGACCGTCCTCGTGGCCGAGCCGGATCTCGAAGAGGTCGCGGTGCTGCCGGCCGCCGCGGTGAGCCCGGAGGGGCGCATCCTGCTCCTCGGCCCCGACCGGCGGCTGGAGGAGGTGGCGGTGCGGGTGCTGCGCCGCCAGGGGGGCGAGGCCATCGTCGCCGACGTGCCCTTCGGGCGGGACTACGTGACCGTGCGCCAGCCGCAGCTGGGGCCGGGAGTGCTGGTGCGCCCGGCGGGGCCGGAGGCGGCGGCGGGCGCCATGCCCGAGGCCATGGTGCGGCTGACGCCGGAGCGGCGGGCCGGGCTGATCGCCGCGGTCGAGGCCAACGGGCGCATGCCCCAGGAGGCCAAGGCGCGCATCCTCGCCGCACTCGAGGCCGAGGAAGTGCCCCAGAGCATGGTCGACCGGCTGGAAACCCGCCGGTCGGGGGGCTGAGCCCATGGCGCTCGGCGATCGCGTCCGGGCGGCGGGGCAGGGGCTCTTCGCCTATTTCGCCCGGCATCCGACCGCCTCGAACCTGCTGATGGTTCTGATGCTGCTGAGCGGCATCGCGGCGGGCAGCCAGATCCGCAGCCAGTTCTTCCCCGACGTGGTCGCCGACGAGCTGCGCGTCACCGTGCGCTGGGACGGCGCGGGCTCGGAGGACGTCGACGCCGGCATCGTCGCGCTGCTCGAGCCGGCGCTGCTGGCGGTGGAGGGGGTGGAGAGCTCCGAGGCGGTGGCCAACGAGGGCCGGGCGCGGGTCATCCTCGGCTTCGAGCCCGGCTGGGACATGGGCCGCGCCATGGCGGACGTGGAGGCGGCGGCGGATGCGGTGACCGGCCTGCCCGAGACCGCCGAACGGCCGGAGGTGCGCCGCGAGGAATGGCGCGACCGGGTGACGGACGTGATCATCCACGGGCCGGTGCCGGTGGCGAGCCTCGGGCGCTACGCCGACGAATTCGTCGCCCGGCTCTACCGGGAGGGCATCACGCGGACCACGATCCGCGGCGTGGCCGATCCGGTGATCCGCGTCGAGGTGCCCGAGGCACAGCTGATCCGCCACGACATCACCCTGCGCGAGATCGCCGACGTGATCGCCGCCGGCGCCGCCGCCGCGCCGGCGGGCGACGTGGCGGGCAGCGGCACGCGGCTGCGCGCCGGCAGCGAGCGGCGCGAGGCGGATGCGATCGGCGAGCTGGCGATCCGTTCGGACGCCGATGGCGCCGAGCTGCGCATCCGCGACGTGGCGCGGGTGGCGGCGGAGGGCGCGGATGCCGGCCGGGCCTATTTCGTGAACGGCGCGCCGGCGATCTCGATAAGGGTGGACCGCAGCGACCGGGGCGACGCCATCGCCATGCAGCGCAAGACCCGCGAGGTCGCGGCGGCGCTGCAGGCGAGCCTGCCCGAGGGGGTGAGGATCGAGCTGGTGCGCACCCGGGCCGAGGGCATCACCGACCGGCTCGACCTGCTGCTCCGGAACGGGATGATCGGGCTGGCGCTGGTGGTGGGGCTGCTCTTCCTCTTCCTCAATGCGCGCACCGCCTTCTGGGTGGCGGCGGGCATCCCGGTGGCGATGAGTGCCGCGGTCGGGCTGATGTTCTCCGCGGGGCTGACGCTCAACATGATGTCGATCTTCGGGCTGATCCTCTGCCTCGGCCTGGTGGTGGACGATGCCATCGTTGTGGCGGAGCATGCCGACTGGCGGCGGCGGCACCGCGCCGAGGCGCCGGCGGTGGCGGCCGAGACCGCGGCGCGGCGCATGGCGCTGCCGGTCTTCTCGGCGACGATCACCACGATCCTCGCCTTCTTCGGCCTGGCCTTCATCGGCGGGCGCTTCGGCACGCTGATTTCCGACATCCCCTTCACGGTGATCGCGGTCCTGAGCGCGAGCCTCGTCGAATGCTTCCTGGTCCTGCCGCATCACATGGCCCGCGCGCTGGCGGCGCGGCCGCGGTCCTGGGCGGATGCGCCGAGCCGCCTCGTCAACCGCGGGCTGGAGGCGTTCCGCACGCGCGTCTTCGAGCCGGGGGTGCGCTGGATCATCCGGCTGCGCTATCCGGTGATCGCGGCGGCGCTGCTCCTGCTGGCGCAATCGGCGGCGATGTTCATCCGCGGCGACGTGACCTGGCGATTCTTCTCGCCGCCCGAGCAGGGGTCGGTGACCGCCAATGTGGCGATGCTGCCCGGCGCCGGCCGCGCCGATACCGAGGCCATGGTGCGCGAGCTGGAGCGGGCGGTCGCGGCGGTGGACGCGCGCTTCGCCGCCGAGCACGGGCGCGCGCCGGTCGCCTCGGCGATCGCGGTCCTCGGCGCCACTTCCGGGCGCGGCCTCGCCGGCGAGGAGACCAAGGATCCCGACCAGCTCGGCGCCATCGACGTGGATCTGATCGACCCCGATCTCCGGCCCTATTCGGGGCAGGTCTTCGTGCAGGCGCTGGAGGCGGAGGTGGTGCGGCTGCCCAGGCTCGAGACGCTCAGCTTCCGCAGCTGGGGGCAGGGGCCGGGCGGCGACGCGCTCGACGTGAAGTTCTTCGGGCCCGACGTGCGGGTGCTCAAGGCCGCGGCCGAGGCGCTGAAGGCCGAGCTGGCGCCGCTGGCGATCGTCAGCGGGCTCGAGGACAGCCTCGCCTACGACAAGACCGAGCTGGTGCTCGACCTCACGCCGCTCGGCAAGCGGCTGGGCTTCTCCATCGAGGCGGTCGGGGCGGAGCTCTTCGCCCGGCTCGAAGGCATCGAGGCGGCCGAATTCGCCGAGGGCACCCGCACGGCGACGGTGCGGGTCGGCCTGCCCGAGGACGAGACCGCCGCGGATTTCCTCAGCCGGACGCGGCTGCGCACCGCGGACGGGGCGCATGTGCCGCTCTCCGAGATCGTGAGCGTGGAGAGCCGGCCGGGCTTCTCGGCGCTCGGGCGCGAGGACGGCCGGCGGGTGGTGAGCGTGACCGGCGACGTCTCGGAGGACGACCCGGCGGCGGCGGCGGAGCTGACGCGGGAGCTCGAGACGGCGATCCTGCCCGGCATCGCCGAGCGCTTCGGCGTGGATTACGAGTTCGGCGGGCTGGCGGCGCAGGAGCGGGACTTCCTCGGCGAGGCGCTGGTGGGCTTCCTGCTCTGCCTCGCGGGGATCTATCTCACGCTCGCCTGGGTCTTCGAGAGCTGGGTGCGGCCGCTGGTGGTGATGGCGGTCATCCCCTTCGGGCTGATCGGCACGATCTGGGGCCACTGGCAATGGGGCCTCGCCATGAGCCTCTTCACGGTGGTGGGGCTGATCGGCATGACCGGCATCATCATCAACAACGCCATCGTGCTCATCGCCACCATCGACGGCCACGGGGCGCGGCGGGCGCTGGTGCCGGCGGTGGTCGCGGCGGCGGGCGACCGGCTGCGGCCGATCCTGCTCACCTCGCTGACCACGGTGCTGGGCCTCGGGCCGCTGATGTACGAGCGCTCGAGCCAGGCGCTGTTTCTCAAGCCGACGGTGGTGACGCTGGTCTACGGGCTGGGCATCGGTGCGGTGCTGGTGCTGATCCTCGTGCCGGCGCTGGTGGTGGTGCAGCGCGATATCGCGCGGCTGCTGACCGCCTGGCGGCGGGGCCTGGGGCTGCGGCGCCGGGGGCCGGCGCCGGGGCTGAGCGCGATCGTCGCGGTGGCGAGCCTCGCCGGCTTTGCCTGGCTCGGCGTCACGCTCGGCCCCTGGCTCCTGGAGGGGGCGCTGGCCGGCCCGGCGGCGCGGCTGGCGCCGTTCCTGCCCGGTTGGCCGCCGGGCTGGGTGGCGCTGGCGGCCCTGGCGGCGGGGATGGCGGTTCTGCTGGCCGCGGGCGCGCTGGCCGGGGCGATCCTGCTGCGCCGGTCGGGCGCGGCGCGCGGGACGTGAGGCAGTTTGCGTCCGGTCAGCCGGGCGCGGCGCAGCCGCGGATGTCGACGGCGCGGCTGCCGTCGAGCAGGGTGAGGCGCAGGCCGCCCCGGTCGAGCACCGGGCCGGCGCCGCCGCGGCCCTTGATGCGGGCCTTCGCATGCACCGACCGGCCCTCGGTGCGGCTCTCTGCCGGGCCGATTCTGAGCCCGGGGCCGCCGGGCTCGAGCACCGCGACCTGGTCGGCGCCGGGTGGGGCGGCGAAGCGCACGGTCGTGTCGAGATCCATTCCCGCCGGACCCGGCACCAGCCGGCAGGTGACCGAGGTCACCCCGGCCTCGGTGGCGCTGCGCGGCCGATCGGCCCGCGCGGCCTCGATCGCGGCCCTGCCGCTGGCCGGGCCGTCCGGGGCGAGGTTCGCGCCGAGCCGCGCCTCGGCGGGCACGCAGATGTCGGCGCAGACCCCGAGCAGGAGGTCGAGCTCGACCTCGATCGGCTCGCCCGGCCGCTCGGGGGTCAGGATCACCGGCAGGACCAGCGTGTCGGCATAGCCGATCGTGCGCAGACCGGCGAAATCGAAGACCCGCGGCCGGGGCCATTCGTAGCGGACCGCGGCGAGGTTGCGCGAGCGCGACCAGTCGAGCCGCGGCGGGATCCCCGCCTCGCCGGGCACCCGCCAATAGGTGTGCCAGCCCGGGGCGAGCCGCACCTCCAGCGCCGCGACATGGGTGCCGTCGGCCTGGCGCCAGCCCTCGATCAGGTCGATGCCGCGCAGGCCCTCGGGCAGGCCGGGCTCGCTCCGGGCCGGGGCGGCGGCGATCAGGGCCGCGATGGCGAGGGCGGCGAGGGTGGCGAGGCCAGGATGCATGCGGGATCCTTCGCGACGTGTCGGGCGGAGCATAGGGGGGCGCGGCGGCCGGTGGCAGTCACAATGCGGCGATCACGGCCGCGCGGGCTCGCTTGTCAAGGCGGGGCCGGGGCCTCATGTTGGGGAAATGGACACCTCCGACGCGCGCTTCCTCGACGGCCAGCTGCTCATCGCCATGCCCGGCATGGGCGACCCGCGCTTCGAGCGGTCGGTGATCTTCGTCTGCGCGCATTCGGCCGAGGGTGCGATGGGGCTGATCGTCAACAAGCCCGCGCAGGAGCTGCGCTTCGCGAGCCTGCTCAAGCAGCTCGAGATCGAGGCGACGGCGGATGTGGCCGGGATCGGCGTGCATTTCGGCGGGCCGGTGGAGCACGGCCGCGGCTTCGTGCTGCATTCGGCGGAATACGACGCCGAGGGCGCCAGCCTGAAGGTCGATCCGCGCTTCGCGATGACCGCGACGCTGGACGTGCTGCAGGACATGGCCCGCGGCGCCGGTCCGATGCGGGCGCTGCTGGCGCTGGGCTATGCCGGCTGGGGGCCGGGGCAGCTCGAGGGCGAGATCCAGGCGAACGGCTGGCTGACTGCGGCCGCGGATCCGGATCTGGTGTTCGGAACCCGCGACACGGACAAGTGGGAGGCGGCGCTGCGCTCGATCTCGATCGACCCGCGGCTGCTCTCGGCCGGCGGTGGCCGGGCCTGAGATGCCGGCCGGCCAATTGCCGAGGATCGCCCTCGGTCTCGCGGCCCTGGCACTTCTGGCGGGCTGCCTTGACGGCGGGAAGCCGCAGGAGCAACGGGGCGAGCTGCACGGCGTCCTGCTCATCAAATGGGTGCGCGAGGATCGCTTCGTCTTCGTCCCGGACGAAAGCGATCCGCTGACCTACGAGCGCGGCGGCCGCCGGATCGTGCCGGGCGCGATGTTCACCGACGGCGGATCGATCCCGCGGCTCTTCTGGAGCGTGAAGGGCCTCTCGCCCTGGTCCTACGGGCCCGCCTATGCGCTCCACGACTGGCTCTTCAGGCAGCACCGCTGCGGCCTCGACGCGCCGCCGATGACCTATACGCTCGCGGAGGCCAACGAGGTGCTCGAGGATGCCATCGGGATCCTCGTGGCCGAGGGCCTCGCCTACGGAAACGCGCAGGTCGCCAGCCTGATCAAGGGCGCGGTGGACCAGCACGGGCGGGCCGCCTGGGAGGGTCCCTGCGAGCCCGGACCCGCGGCGCTGGCGGCGGCGGCGACCGCCGAACGCAGCGGCGACATCATCGTGGGCAGGATCGAGATCCGGTAGCCGCGCCCCGCCCGCCGCCGCTTCCGGGCTCAGAAGCGCGGCGCGGCGGCGCGGCGCAGGCGGTCGTTGATGCCGAGGCCGAGGCCGCTGTCGGGGCCCGGGGCCACGGCGATGCGCGAGAGCCCCGCCTCGGCGGCCAGCGCGTCGGCGGCGCGCAGATGCGCGAAGAGATTGGCCGCCGCTTCCACCAGATCGCCGCGCTCGGAGAGATTGAGGCCGGGCCGCAGGCTGGCGACCGGGCCGAAGCCCAGCCAGATCTCGTCGCTTGCCGCCCCGGCGGCGTCGAGGCGCAGCGTCGCGCGCGGCGCGTAATGCGACTGCAGCTGGCCCGGCGCCGTGACATGGCGCGTGGTCAGGGTATCCACGGGCCGGCCGAGCAGGGCGGCGATCTCCTCGACCGGCAGCCCGCCGGGACGCAGCAGCACGGCCGTGTCGCGGTCGAAGCCCACGATGGTCGATTCGAGCCCCACCGGGCAGGCGCCGCCGTCGAGCACCGCGGCGATGGCGCCGTCGAGCCCGTCGAGCACATGCGCCCGCGTCGTCGGGCTGACCCCGCCGGAGGGATTGGCCGAGGGCGCGGCGAGCGGGCCGCCGAATTCCTCGAGCAGCCGATGGGCGAGCGGATGCGCCGGCACGCGCAGCGCCACGGTGTCGAGGCCGGCGGTGGCGAGGCCCGAGAGGCCGGTCTCCGGACGGCGGGTCAGGACGAGGGTGAGCGGCCCCGGCCAGAAACGTCTGGCCAGCGCCTCGGCGGCCGGCGAGAATTCCGCGAGCTCGAGCGCCATCGCGGCATCGGGCACATGCACGATCAGGGGGTTGAAGACCGGCCTTCCCTTGGCGGTGAAGATCCGCGCCACGGCGCGGTCGTCGCGGGCATTGGCGCCGAGCCCGTAGACGGTCTCGGTGGGGAAGGCGACGAGCTGGCCCGCGCGCAGAAGGCCCGCCGCCGCGCGCAGGCCGCGGGCGCTGTCGGACAGGATGACGGTGTTCATTTCGGCCATAATGTGGCGCGTCTCGCTTGTCGCTTCCGGCGGCAGGCCCTAGGTTGCCGCCCTCTGCCGCGGCTCCATACCTGCCCGGGCCGTTCCCCGAAAGCCGATTCTGCCGCCAGCACGGCCCAACGAGCGAGATCGCCATGAGCTACCGCGCCCCCGTCGCCGAGATGCGCTTCCTGATCGACGCGGTTCTGGGCGGCGGCCGGCTGGCCGGGACCGGGCGTTTCGCCGAGGCGACCCCCGAGACCGTCGAGGCGGTCCTGAGCGGCGCGGCGCGGCTCGCCGAGGAGGTGATGGCGCCCCTGCGGCGGGCGGGCGACCTGGAGCCGGCGCGGCTGGAGAACGGCGTGGTGCGCAGCACCCCGGGCTTCGCGGAGGCCTATCGCGCCATCGCCGAGGGCGGCTGGATCGGGCTGACCGCCGATCCCGAGCAGGGCGGCTCGGGGCTGCCGACGCTGCTTCTGACCTGCGTCAACGAGATGATGGCCGGGGCCAACCTCGCGCTGTCGCTGGCGCCGCTGCTCACCCAGGGTGCGATCGAGGCGCTGCAGGCCCATGGCGACGCGGAGCTCAGGGCGATCTACCTGCCGAAGCTCGTCAGCGGCGCATGGACCGGGACGATGAACCTGACCGAGCCGCAGGCGGGCTCGGACGTCGGCGCGATCCGCACGAGGGCCGAGCCCGACGGCGCGGGGAGCTATGCGATCACGGGGCAGAAGATCTTCATCTCCTGGGGCGATCACGACATGGCGGAGAACATCTGCCACATGGTTCTGGCCCGGCTGCCGGACGGGGCGCCGGGCACGCGCGGCATCTCGCTCTTCCTGGTGCCGAAATTCCTGCCCGATGGCGACGGACGACCGGGCCGGGCCAACGGCCTGCGCGCGGAATCGCTCGAGCACAAGATGGGGCTGCACGGCTCGCCGACCTGCGTGATGCATTACGAGGGCGCGACCGGCTGGCTGGTGGGGGGCGCGCATCGGGGCATGGCGGCGATGTTCACCATGATGAACAACGCCCGCCTCGGGGTCGGCGTCGAGGGGCTCGGCTCGGCGGATGCCGCGCTGCAGGCGGCGCTGGCCTATGCCCGCGACCGGGTGCAGGGACGCGGGGCCGACGGTGCCGCGACCAGCCTCCTCGGCCATGCCGACGTGCGCCGGATGCTCGCGACCATGGGCGCGCTGACCGCCACCGCGCGGGCGATCTGCCTCGATTGCGCGCTCTCCACCGACATGGCCGCGGCGACCGGCGAGGCGGGCTGGGCGGCGCGGGCGGCCTTCCTGACCCCGATCGCCAAGGCCTTCGGCACCGACACCGGCTGCGACGTGAGTTCGCTCGCCATGCAGGTGGTCGGCGGCATGGGCTATATCGAGGAGACCGGGATCGCGCAATTCTACCGCGACGTGCGGGTGACGGCGATCTACGAGGGCACCAACGGCATCCAGGCGATGGATCTGGTCGGGCGCAAGCTCGCGGACGGAGGCGCCGCGGCCCGGGCGCTGATCGGCGAGATCGCGGCGACGGCAGCGGCCGCCGGCGCACGCGGCGTGCGGCTCGGCGCCGCGGCCGGGCAGGTCTCG
The DNA here is from genome assembly GCF_036846665.1 of Amaricoccus sp. NCBI lineage: Bacteria > Pseudomonadati > Pseudomonadota > Alphaproteobacteria > Rhodobacterales > Paracoccaceae > Amaricoccus > Amaricoccus sp. The sequence goes on from NZ_DAIUBO010000031.1 coordinate 15,367, forward strand.
GAGGCGACGGCGTGGATGCTGGCCGCCGCGGGCGACGAAAGATTCGCGGGCGCGGTGCCGTATCTGAGGGCCTTCGCGCTGACGCTCGGCGGGCATTACCTGCTGAAGGCGGCGGAGGCGGAGGGCGGCGGCGGGCAGCGCGCGGCGCTCGCGGATTTCCACCTTCGGCACATGCTGAGCGAGGTCGGGGGGCTCGCCGCCCGCGCCTGCGCCGGCGCCGCGACGCTGCGCGCCATCGATTTCGAAGCCTGACGCATGCGGAGGGCCGGCGGCCTGCACTATCCCCACCCGGAGCCGCCGGCGCCGGGGGCGTCGGTCGAGATCGCCGAGGGCGTGCTCTGGCTGCGCCTGCCGCTGCCGTTCCGGCCCGACCATCTCAACGTCTATGCGCTCGACGAGGGTGACGGCTGGACGATCGTCGACGCCGGCCTCGATACGCCCGCCTGCCGGGAATGGTGGCAGGCGGCGCTGGCCGGGCCGCTCGCCGGGCGCCCGGTGCGGCGGGTGGTGCTGACCCATCACCATCCCGACCATGTGGGGCTCGCCGGTTGGTTCCAGGGGGGCCTCGGCGCCGAGCTCTGGGCCACCCGCACCGCCTGGCTCTATGCGCGCATGCTGACCCTCGACGTGCAGGAACGACCTCCGGTGGAGGCGCTGGACTTCTGGCGCGGCGCCGGGATGGAGGCGGAGATGCTGGCCGCGCGCGCGGAGGCGCGGCCCTTCAACTTCGCCGATGTGGTGGCGCCCATGCCGCTCGGCTTCCGCCGCATCGTGCAGGACGAGGAGATCGAGGCCGGCGGACGGCGCTGGCGGGTGGAGATCGGGCACGGCCACGCGCCGGAGGCGGCGCTGCTCTGGGGGCTCGGCCACGACCTGGTGCTCGTCGGCGACCAGGTGCTGCCGGGCATCACGCCCAATCTCGGCGTCTATCCCACCGAGCCCGAGGCCGATCCGGTCGGGGCCTGGATCGCTTCCTGCCGGCGGCTCCGCGCGCTGGCCGGGCCGGAGCATCTGGCGCTGCCCGGCCATCGCCTGCCCTTCACCGGGCTCGATCTGCGGCTGGAGCAGCTGATCGCGCATCAGGAGGCGGCGCTGACGGCGCTCGGGGCCTTCCTCGACCGGCCGCGCCGCGCCAGCGAATGCTTCGAGCCGCTCTTCGGCCGGCGCATCGGCGGCGCGGCCTACGGGCTGGCGCTGGCCGAGGCGGTGGGGCATCTCAACCACCTGCACCGGACGGGCGCGGCGGTGCGGTGGCGGGATTCGGGCGGCACCTGGCTCTGGCAGCGGCGCGAAAAGGCACCTGACAGCGCGCCGGGATCGGGTTAGAAGGCGTGGGACGGAACGAAGGGTCGAGGAGACGGGCGATGGCGGATTACGAATACGGCAAGATGGACATCAAGGAGCAGGAGAAGACCTTCGAGGGCTTCCTGCGCATGTGGGTTTATATCTTCGGCTTCGCGCTGGCCGCGCTGATCTTCCTGGCGCTTTTCAACAGCTGACGGCGGGACGGCGGTCGCGGGCGGGCGCCGGAAGGGCGCGCATGCTGCGGATCATGCTCGTGCTGGTGGCGGCGGGATCGCTGGCGGGCTGCGAGGTCTATCGTTCGGCGGAACCGGAGGAAATCGCGCGTGCCCGCTACGTCAGCACCGAGCCGCCCTCGGTCACGCTGGTCTCCATGGTCAATGCCGAGACCGGGCGGTCGGCGCATTCGGCGCTGGTGATCAACGGCTCGCAGCGCGTGCTCTACGATCCGGCCGGCACCTTCACCCATCCCGACCTGCCCCGGCGCGGCGACGTGCATTACGGCATCACCCCGCGCTATCTCGACTATTACGAGCGCTATCACGCGCGCTTCTCGCATTTCGTGCATTCCCAGAAGATCTATGTCAGCCGGGAGACGGCGGATCGGGTGATGGCCAATGCGGTTGCCGAGGGGCGGACGCCGAAGATGCTCTGCGCCAGCTCGGTCACCGCCGCGCTGCGCGGCGTGCCGCCCTTCACCGGGGTGCGCTACACCCTGCTTCCGGAGACGACGCTGGAGGATTTCGCCCGCATTCCCGGGGTCGAGGACAGCTATGTCTACGAATCCGACATCGGCAAGAACAACGCCTGGGAGCACGGCGACATCCTGCCGGAATGATCGGCGCTGGCCCGCCCCGACGCCTTCCGGGCCGGGCGCCGCAGGACCCGATCCGGCCAAGGGCTTCGACAGCGACCTTGCGATCGCCGACAGGCGCGCAGCGAAGCCGGAGAGGCATCGCCACCGGAACGGTTTTCCAGGGAGTTCGACCGAGGATCGGACGAGAAGGTCCAGAAGCTTCCGGGCATTGCGAAGGCCGGTGGCTTCCGGCCCGCTTCCGCAGCGATCGCCGAGGTGCTGGGAAGGTTCGACCTCGGGCGGACGTCGCTCCATCCGATGCAAGCCTTCCGCAACCGCAAGACGACGCCGCTCGACGGCGCGTCCGTCTGCCTGCACTTCGGCGAGCGGAAGCGGGCCTTCCTGCCGGCCCCCGCGCGGGGTCGGCCGCAGCGCCGGTCAGCCTGATTCTCGCGACCCGGCGGAGCGCGGTGCGGTCCGCCGCGACAGGTTCAGCGCCACGGCGGCCCGGAGGAGCGCCCGGAACGCGGCTTCGTCGATGGCCTCGCCCCGGCGGATGTCGATGGCGCGCCGGGTGTTGCCCTCGAGGCTGGCGTTGAAGAGGCCGGCGGGGTCCTCGAGCGCGGCGCCCCGGGCGAAGGTCAGCTTCACCTTGTCCTTGTAGGTCTCGCCGGTGCAGAGGATGCCGGCATGCTCCCAGACCGGGACCCCGCGCCATTTCCAGGTCTCGACCACCTCCGGGTCGGCCTCGCGGATCAGCGCGCGGATCCGGGCGAGCGTCTCGCCCCGCCAGTCGCCCAGCTCGGCGATCCGCGCATCGATCCGCCGGGACGGGGAATCGGCGTCTTCTTTCGGCATGGGGCCTCTCCTTCCCAGCGGTCTCGCGCCGCTCACATTCGCTCGCCGGGCAGCCGGCTCGCCTGCCCGATCCAGTCGGCGAGCCGGGCCTCGTCGATCGGCTCCGCCTCCCGGATGTGGAGATAGCGCACCTCCTCCTGCCTGGAGGCGACCGGCGGGACCGGGGTCAGCGACGTGCCGCGGAAGAAGGCGACCTTCACGTATTTCGCGAAGCAATGGTAGCTGAGGAACCAGCCCTGGCCCTCGATGCCGTAGAAGGGCGAGTTCCACTTCACCGCCTTCTGCACCTCCGGCACGGCGCGGGTGATCAGCGCATCGAGCCGGCGACCCACGTCGCGCTTCCAGCCGGGCATCGCCGCGATATAGGCCTGAACGGGGGCGTCGCCGTAGCCCTTCGGGATCTGCGGATTGCCGCCGGCCAGCAGCGCGGGCCCTTCGGTATCGCCTCCGGTGGCTGTCTTCTTCGTCACGTCGGTCCCCCGCGTCGCTGCGCGGCGATCATGCAGCCCGGACGCCCGGCCCGCAACCGGGCAACGGCTTTTGTGGGACCTCCGCGCCGGCGCGGCCATCCGAGGGGCCGTCATGCCGGGAGTCTCCGTATGGGATCAATCCCCTGGCCCGGATCCGCTCCGGGCCCGACCCCGAAAGGCGCAAAACCCCCGAACGCTGCCGGGGGTTTCTCGAATCCGTTTGCGTGACCGGTCGGTCAGGTCGTCAGAGCATGCCTTCGCGCTGCAGCTTCTTGCGCGCCAGCTTGCGTGCCCGGCGGATCGCCTCGGCCCGCTCACGGGCCTTCTTGACGGACGGCTTCTCGAAATGCTGCCGAAGCTTCATCTCGCGGAAGACGCCTTCGCGCTGCAGCTTCTTCTTGAGCGCGCGCAACGCCTGGTCGACGTTGTTGTCACGAACCGTTACCTGCACAGATATTCACCACCTTTCAGACGTCGGAGTTTCGATATTTCGCAGGAACGCGCTATATATCGGCCGAGCGCCGGGCTGTCCACAGTCCTGCGCGGAAAATATCGCAGGGGGAGACGGCGATGACCGAGACGGGGCCGGGCGAGGAGGAGCGGCTTGCCGCATTGCGCGAGGCGGTGGTGGCGGCGGCGCTGCCCCATGTCGCCTTCGACGGCTGGTCGGACCGAAGCCTCGCCCAGGCGGTGGTGGAGGCGGGCGTCGATCCCGGGCTCGCGCGGCTCGCCTTTCCGCGCGGCGGGCTCGATCTGGCCTTGGCCTATCATTATGCGCGCGACCGGGCGCTGGCGGCGGATCTGGCCGCGGCCGATCTCGGGGGCCTGCGCTTTCGCGACCGCATCGCCTATGCGGTGATGCGCCGGCTGGAGCTCGTGGCCGGCGAGCGCGAGGCGGTGCGCCGCGGCGCGGCCTTCTTCGCGCTGCCGCAGCACGCGGCGGACGGCGCGCGGGCGATCTGGCACACCGCCGACACGATCTGGACCGCGCTCGGCGACGAGAGCCGCGATTTCAACTGGTATTCCAAGCGCACGACGCTCTCGGCGGTCTATTCCTCGGCGCTGCTCTACTGGCTCGGCGACGAGACGCCCGGCGCCTCGGCCACTCGCGAATTCATCCAGCGCCGCATCGACAACGTGATGCAATTCGAGCAGGTCAAGGCGCGGGTCCGCAAGAACCCCCTGGCCGCGGCGATGCTTAAGGGGCCGCAGCGGCTGCTTGACCGGGTGCGGGCGCCCGGGGATACTGCCCCCTCCGACCTGCCGGGATCGCTCCGCTCGAGGGGCTGATCGCCGCGCGGGCAGACCGACCGGAGGCATGCCATGGCGCTCGGCACCCGCAGCGCGACCTTCTATCAGGGCCGCTGGCACGACGGCGACGCGCCGATCCTCGGCGCGAGCGACCATGGCGCCTGGCAGGGCACCATGGTCTTCGACGGCGCGCGGTTCTTCGAGGGGGTGACGCCCGATCTCGACCGCCATTGCGCCCGGCTGATCGCCTCGGCGACGGCCATGGGGCTCGCGGCACCGCTGGGGGCGGAGGAGATCGAGGCGCTGCTGCTCGAGGGGGTGCGGCGGATGGGCGCGGACCGCGCGCTCTATCTCAGGCCGATGATGTGGTCGCGCGAAGGCTCGCCGGCCATCATCGACGCGCTGCCCGACTCGACCGCCTTCGCGGTCTGCATCGAGGATCTGCCGCTGCGGGGACGCGCGCCCTTCGCGCTCGGGGTCTCGCCCTATCGCCGTCCGGGCCCCGATTGCGCGATCACCGAGGCCAAGGCGGCCTGCCATTATCCCAACAACGCCCGCATCCTGCGCGAGGCCCGCACCCGCGGCTTCGACAACGCGCTCTCGCTCGACCCCGAGGGCAAGGTGGCCGAGACCGCCTCGACCAACGTCTTCCTGGTCCGGGACGGCGTGGTGATGACCCCGGTCCCGAACGGCACCTTCCTCGACGGCATCACCCGGCAGCGCATCATCGCGCTCCTGCGCGCGGACGGGGTCGCGGTGGTCGAGGCGAGCCTCGATGTCGCCGATTTCGCCGCCGCCGAGGAGATCTTCCTCACCGGCAACGCCAACAAGGTGGTGCCCGTGACCCGCTTCGAGCAGCGCGAGCTGCCCTCGACACGGGTGGCGGAACGCGCGATGGCGCTCTACCGCGGCTTCGCCCATGCCGGCCGGAGGGCGGCATGATCCCCGCGGAGATGCGCGTGGTGGAGATCGCCACGCCCGGCGGGCCGGAGGTTCTGCGCCTCGCCACGCGGCGGGTGCCGAAGCCCGGGGCCGGCGAGATCCTGATCCGGGTGCGGGCGGCGGGGGTGAACCGCCCCGATGCGCTGCAGCGCGCCGGCGCCTATGCCCCGCCGAAGGGCGCCTCGGACCTGCCGGGGCTGGAGGCCGCGGGCGAGGTCGCGGCGGTGGGGCCGGGCGGCTCGGCCTGGGCGGTGGGCGATCCGGTCACGGCGCTGCTGCCCGGCGGCGGCTATGCGGAATATGCGCTCACGCATCAGGACCACGCGCTGCCGGTGCCGGTGGGCATGGAAATCACTGCGGCGGCAGGGCTCTGCGAGACCTTCTTCACGGTCTGGAGCAACGTCTTCCTGCGCGGGCGGCTGGCGGCGGGGGAGAGCTTCCTGGTGCATGGCGGCTCCTCGGGGATCGGCACCACGGCGATCCAGCTCGCCGCCGCGCGCGGGGCGCGGGTCTTCGCCACCGCGGGCTCGGAGGCGAAATGCGCCGCCTGCCGCGCGCTCGGGGCGGAGCGCGCCATCAACTACCGCGAGGAGGATTTCGTGGCCGAGTCGCGCGCGGCGACCGGGGGGCGCGGCGTCGACGTCATCCTCGACATGGTGGGCGGCGACTACATCGCGCGCAACCTCCGGGCGCTCGCGACCGACGGGCGGCTGGTGATGATCGCCTTCCTCCAGGGCACCAAGGCGGAGGTCAATTTCGCCCAGGTGATGATGCGCCGCCTGACCCTGACCGGCTCGACGCTCAGGCCGCAGTCGGTGGAGGCCAAGGCGGCGATCGCGGCGGATCTGCGGCGCGAGGTCTGGCCGCTGCTCGCCGCCGGCCGGATCGCGCCGGTGATCGACCGGGTCTATCCGCTCGAGCAGGCCGCGGAGGCCCATGCGAGGATGGAGAGCTCGGCGCATGTGGGCAAGATCATCCTGAGCCTGGACTGATGCCGACGCCGCTTGACGCCGACCCGTCTCGCGCGGGGCAAGCGCCGACCCTTGGCGATGCGCCCGCGACGATCGGCCAGGGCACCGTGTCGCGTCCGGCCGCGCGGCGGGCCTACCAGAGGTCGGCGGGCGGGTCTGCCGATAGAACCTCGGCGATGCGGTTCCGGGTGGCGGAGGTGGTTTCCTCCGGCAGCGCGCCGGGCGCGAAGAAGCCGGTCTCGCGGATCTCGAGCCGGCTCGCCGGGGGCCGCCTCGGGCCGGCGACGCCGCGAGCCAGGAAGAGCAGCACGTGGTCGTGGCGGCCGAGGGCGCGGTTGGCATAGATGTGGAAGAGCTCGGGCGGATCGGCCAGATCGATCCCGCCCTCCTCGCGCGCCTCGCGCATGGCGGCGGCGCGCGCGGTCTCGCCCGGCTCGACGCCGCCGCCCGGCAGGTGCCAGCCCGGAACGTAGGAATGCCGCACCAGCAGCACCCGGCCGAATTCGTCGATCGCGAGCAGGCGCACGCCGAGGCTGAGCCGCGGGCGGAAGAGATCCATGGCCAGCGAGGCGGTCTGCCCGGCGAGCAGATGCAGCCTTGTCAGCGCGCCGCGCCGCGCCGGCAGGTCGGAACTGGGGTGGTCGGGCTCCTGCGGCATCGGTCGCGCTCCGGTTTTCCGCGACCCTGACCCCGCGGGCCGCATTGCGCAAGTTCCGGGCTGCCGCGGCGGCCGGGCCGTGGCAGGGCCATGGCGATGGCGGCGGAGGGAGCGATGAAGGACGCAGTGCGTATCCACAAGACCATGACCCGGCGGGACTGGGGCCTGCTCCTCTTCCTCTCGGTGCTCTGGGGCGGATCCTTCTTCTTCAACGAGGTGGCGCTGGCCGAGCTGCCGCCGCTGACGCTGGTGCTGCTGCGGGTGGCCCTTGCGGCCGCGATCCTGCGGGCCGTGATGCGCCTCAAGGGGATCGCCATGCCGCGCGACCCAGCGATCTGGCGGGCGTTCCTCGCCATGGGGCTCCTCAACAACGCCATCCCCTTCTCGCTGATCGTCTGGGGCCAGAGCCATGTCGCCTCCGGGGTGGCGGCGATCATGAACGCGAGCACGCCGCTCTTCACCGTGCTGCTCGCCCATCGGCTGACCCGCGACGAGCGGCTGACCGCGGGGCGGCTCGTCGGCGTCGGGCTCGGGCTGGCGGGTGTCGCGGTGATGATGGGCGGGGCGGTGGCGGGCGGCACGGGCGCGGCGCTGGCGGGGCAGGTGGCCTGCCTCGCCGCGGCCTTCTCCTATGCGCTCGCTGGCGTCTACGGGCGGCGGTTCGGCGCGCTCGGCCTGCCCCCGCTGGCGGTCGCGACCGGGCAGGTGACGGCATCGAGCCTGATCCTGCTGCCGCTGGCGCTCCTCGTCGACCGGCCCTGGACGCTGGCCGCGCCGGGGGCGGCGACGCTGTTGGCGCTCGCCGGGGTCGCGGCCCTCTCCACGGCGCTCGCCTATGTGCTCTTCTTCCGGCTGCTCGCCGCGGCGGGGGCGACCAACCTGCTGCTCGTCACCCTGCTGATCCCGGTGACGGCGATCCTGCTCGGGGTCGCGGTGCTCGGCGAGACGCTGCTGCCGCGGCATCTGGCGGGCATGGCGCTGATCGGGCTCGGCCTCGCGGCGATCGACGGAAGGCCGCCGGCCGCGGCAATTCGCCTTGCGCGCCGGGGGTCGCGTGATAGCCTGCGCGCGCCGCCGCATCGTGTCGAGAGGGAGGAGACGCTGTGACCGCATTGCGCAGGCTCGCCATCGCCGCCCTGCTCGGCTTCGGGATCTGCGGCCCGGCCGGGGCGGCAACCTATCACGGCTACGACAGTCTGCATGTGCTCGGCGACAGCCTCAGCGACGCCGGCAATGTCTTTCGCTCGACGCTCGGCACCGTTCCCGAGAGCCCGCCCTACTGGGAGGGCCGCTTCTCCAGCGGGCCCGTTTGGGCGGATCGCGTCATCAACGCCTTCCGGCGGGCGGGGGCCGAGAGCGGCAACCACGCCTGGGGCGGCGCCAAGGCGCGCACCGATTTCGACGGCATCCCCGATCTTGCCCTGCAATCGCTGCAATACCGGCGCCTCGATTCCGACCGGCGCGGCGACCGGCCGCTGCTCGCGCTCTTCGCCGGAGGCAACGACATCCTCAAGGGCGTGGGCAGGCCCGGCATCGGAACGGTGGGCCGTCGCGCCGCCGATGCGGTGGGCGATACCGCGGAATCGCTCGCGCGCAGCGGGGTCCGCGACTTCCTCTTCTTCTACCTGCCCGATCTGGGCCGGATCCCGCGCAACCTGCGCCGGGGCCCGGAGGCGGTCGCCGACGCAACGGCGGGCACGCTCGCCTTCAATCGCCAGCTCGCCCGCCGCATCGGGGAATTTCGCGACGAGGGGGTGAACGTGCGCCGGGTCAATACC
>NZ_DAIUBO010000032.1:0-24120 GCF_036846665.1 Amaricoccus sp.
GTTCGATTGGAAGACGTCAGTTTCGCGACAGGGGACCGGCGGGCGGCGCGGAAGGCGGGCGATGTCCGAGGGAGCCGCGCGCCGGACCCCGGTCCCGACCGCGGGGCGGCCGGGAGCGGGCAGGGCGGGGGGGCGCGGCTCAGGCGCTCGCGGCGTCCGGGGCGGACTTGAGCCGGCGCACCAGGAGCTTGTTGAGCGCGTTCACATAGGCCTTGGCGGAGGCGACGACCGTGTCGGTGTCGGCGGACTGGCCGGTGACGATCTTGCCGTTCTCCTCCATGCGCACGCTCACCGTGGCCTGGGCATCGGTGCCCTCGGTCACCGCATGGACCTGGTAGAGCTGGAGCTGCGCCTCGTGCGGGACCAGCGCCTTGACCGCGTTGAAGGCCGCATCGACCGGGCCGTCGCCGGTGGCATGCACGCTCTGCTCGTGGCCGTCGATGGCCAGTGTCAGCTCGGCAGTCTGGGGGCCCTCGGTGCCGCAGACCACGCGCAGGCGGCGCACCTGGATGCGGTCGTTCGCGGCATTGGTGTCGGTGTCCTGCATCAGCGCGACCAGGTCGTCGTCATAGACCTCCTTCTTGCGGTCGGCGAGCTCCTTGAAGCGCACGAAGACGTCGTTGAGCTGGTTGTCGCCCAGCTTGTAGCCCAGCTCCTGCAGCTTGGAGCGCAGCGCCGCGCGGCCCGAATGCTTGCCCATGACGAGGCTGGTGGCGTTCAGGCCCACGTCCTCAGGGCGCATGATCTCGAAGGTCTGCGCGTCCTTCAGCATCCCGTCCTGGTGGATGCCGCTCTCGTGGGCGAAGGCGTTCTTGCCCACGATCGCCTTGTTGAACTGCACCGGGAAGCCCGAGACCGTGGCGACGAGGCGGCTCGCCTGCATGATCTTTCTGGTGTCGATGGAGGTCGCGTAGGGCAGGATGTCGTTGCGCACCCGCATCGCCATGACCACCTCCTCGAGCGCGGTATTGCCCGCCCGCTCGCCGAGGCCGTTGATGGTGCATTCGATCTGGCGCGCCCCGGCCTCGACCGCCGCCAGGCTGTTGGCCGTCGCCATGCCGAGGTCGTTGTGGCAATGGGTCGCGAAGACCACCTCGTCGGCCCCCGGCACCCGCGCGCGCAGCATCCCGATCAGCGCCGCGCTCTCCCGCGGGGCGGTGTAGCCGACGGTGTCGGGGATGTTGATCGTGGTGGCACCCGCCTTGATGGCGATCTCGATCACCCGGCAGAGATAGTCGTGCTCGGTCCGCGTCGCGTCCATCGGCGACCATTGCACGTTGTCGCAGAGGTTGCGGGCATGCGTCACCGTGTCGTGGATCCGCTCGGCCATCTGGTCCATGTCGAGGTTCGGGATCGCCCGGTGCGAGGGCGAGGTGCCGATGAAGGTGTGGATGCGCGGCCGCCGGGCGTGCTTCACCGCCTCCCAGCAGCGGTCGATGTCCTTGAAGTTCGCCCGCGCCAGCCCGCAGACCACCGCGTTCTGCGCCTGCCGCGCGATCGCGCTCACGGCCTCGAAATCGCCCTCGGACGCGATCGGGAAGCCGGCCTCGATGATGTCGACGCCCATCTCGTCGAGCAGGGCGGCGATCTGGAGCTTCTCCTCCAGCGTCATGGTGGCGCCGGGCGATTGCTCGCCGTCGCGCAGGGTCGTGTCGAAGATCAGGACATGGTCCTGATGGGGTGTCGTCTCGGTCATTTCCTGGCTTCCTCGGGTTCCGGGCTTCTTCGGCGCTGTCGTGGCGACCCCTGAGCGCGCGCGCCGGATCCGGCCGCGCTCAGAGGCTCGTAAGAAGAAGCAGGCCGAGCGGGAACCCCCGGCGAATTGCCGGTCCGCCGCTCGTGCATGTCCGCGCCGGGTTCCACATGGCGCGGAGTATATACGCGGGCCGGCCGAGTTAAAGTGCGAAAATCAAGGTTCGGGAACTGCATCTGGCAACACGATCCGGCCCACCAGATTCAGGGCGCGCCTAGTGCCGCCATTCCGCCGAGGCCAGGCACCGCCGGGCAGCGCCCGCCCCGCCCCGGGCCGGCGCTGCCCTCGTCTTGTCGGCGGCATTGTCGAGGAAGAAAGAGAAGGCTCCAGGTGCGGTAACCCCGGCATGCCGTCTCCCCGGTCTGGACGCCGGCCGGCGCGTCTGAGACAAGTCCGGTCTGGGGCGTTGCGCCGGGCGGGGCGCGGCGGACCCGAGACCTCGGGAGACGCGGCATGGACGCGGGCAGCGCAGCGAAGGCGACGGGGCGGGGGGCGCTGGCGCCGCTCGCGAACCCGACGTTCCGCAGCTTCTGGCTGGCGACCCTCGCCTCGAGCTTCGGCGGGCTGATCCAGGCGGTCGGCGCCGCCTGGACGATGACCAGCATCTCGGGATCGGCGGATATGGTCGCGCTGGTGCAGGCCTCCACCACGCTGCCGATCATGCTGTTCTCGCTGGTCTCGGGCGCGATCGCCGACACCTTCAACCGCCGGAGGGTGATGCTGGCGGCGCAGTTCGGCATGCTCGCCGTCTCCGTGGCGCTGGCGTTCGCGGCCTACTGGGACCTGCTGACGCCCTGGCTGCTGCTCGGCTTCACCTTCCTGATCGGCTGCGGCGTGGCGCTGAACAACCCCTCCTGGCAGGCCTCGATCGGGGAAATCGTGCCGCGCGAGGATCTGCCGGCGGCGGTGGCGCTCAACAGCGTCGGCTTCAACCTGTCGCGCAGCGTCGGCCCGGCGATCGGCGGCGCCATCGTCGCGGCGGCCGGCGCCGCGGCCGCCTTCGCGGTGAACGCGCTCAGCTATCTCGCGATCATCGCGGCGCTCCTGCGCTGGCGCACCGTGCCGGGGAGCGGCAGGCTGCCGCCCGAGAGCCTCGGGGCGGCGATGGGGGCCGGGCTGCGCTACGTGGCGATGTCGCCGCATCTCGCCCGGGTGCTGCTGCGCGCCTTCCTCTTCGGGCTGAGCACGATCGCGGTGCTGGCGCTCTTGCCGCTGGTGGCGCGCAACCTGGTGGCCGGTGGGGCGCTGACCTACGGGCTCCTGCTCGGCGCCTTCGGGCTCGGGGCGGTGGGGGGCGCCTTCGCCGCCGCACGGCTGCGGGCCTGGCTCTCGAGCGAGGCGCTGGTGCGGCTCGCCTTCGCGGCCTTCGCGGTCTGCGCCGCCGTCGCCGGGGTGAGCACCAGCGCCCCCCTGACCGCCGCGGCGCTGGCGCTCGGCGGCGCCAGCTGGGTGCTGGCGCTCTCGCTCTTCAACGTGACGGTGCAGCTCTCCACGCCGCGCTGGGTGGTCGGGCGCTCGCTCTCGCTCTACCAGACCGCGGTCTTCGGCGGCATGGCGCTCGGGAGCTGGCTCTGGGGCCTCGTCGCCGAGGGGCACGGCTCCGCGGTGGCGCTGCTCGCCGCGGCGGCGGCCATGCTCGCGGGCGGCCTCGTCGGGCTCGCGGTGCCGCTGCCGAGCCGCACCGAGCTCGACCTCGCGCCGCTCGACCGCTGGCGGGAGCCGCCGCTTCCGCCGGATCTGCGACCGCGCAGCGGCCCGGTCGCGATCGAGATCGAGTACCGCATCCGCGAGGCCGACCTTCCGGCCTTCCTCGACGTGATGATCGACCGCCAGCGCATCCGCCGCCGCGACGGCGCCCGGCACTGGACGCTCCTGCGCGACCTCGAGGATGCGGAGCTCTGGACCGAGAGCTACCAGACCGCCACCTGGGTCGAATACGTCCGCCACAACCTGCGCACCACCATGGCCGACGCCGAGATCGGCGAGCGGCTCCGGGCGCTGCATGCGGGCACGGAGCTGCCGCGGGTGCGGCGGCGGATCGTGCGCCAGATCCGCTGGCTGCACAGCGAGCCGCCGCCGCCGGGCGCCTACGACCTGCATTGAGCGGCGCTTCGGGGGCCGGGCACGAAAAAAGGCGCCCGGATCGGATCCGGGCGCGCAGTCGGAACGAGGGACAGTGAGATGAAGCAGGGTGGTTCCGCACCAGCTGCCTCATGGGGGATATGGGGCGCCGACCCCCGGTCGTGAAGGGGGTTGAAGCATTTGTGATCGGGGGCGTCAGCGCGCCGCGTAGAGCGCCACCGCGGCGGCGTTCGAGACGTTGAGCGACCCGAAGGCCCCGCGCGCGGGGATCCGCACCAGCCGGTCGCAGAGCTTCGCCGTCAGCGCGCGCATCCCCGGCCCCTCGGCCCCGAGGGCGAGGGCCAGGGGACGCGCCTCGAGCCCCCGCAGCCCGTCGTCGAGCGCGGTCTCCGCGGCGCCGTCGAGGCCGAGCACCCCATAGCCCATGTCGCGCAGCGTCTCGATCGCCCGCGCGAGGTTCGGCACCCGCAGATAGGGCTGGCGCTCCAGCGCGCCGGAGGCGCTCTTGGCCAGCGCCCCGGTCTCCGGCGCGGAATGGCGCTGCGGCGCGATCACCGCGCGCGCCCCGAAGACCTCCGCCGAGCGCAGCACCGCGCCGACGTTGTGCGGATCGCTGACCCGGTCGAGCAGGAGCACCCGCGGCGCGCCGCCGCGGGGCGCGCAGACCTCCGAGACCGATCCCCAGTCGAGCGGCAGCACCTCGAGCGCCGCCCCCTGATGCACCGATTGCGGATCGAGCGGCGCGTCGAAATCCCGCGGTTCCACGATGCGCGGCGTCATGCCCGAGGCCGCGACGGCCTCCGCCAGCCGGTCGGCGGCATTGCGGGTGAGCAGGAGGTTCAGGCGCTCGCGCGCGGGGTTCGCGAGCGCGTCGCGCACCGCATGCAGCCCGAAGAGCCAGACGCCCCCCGCACCGGCGCCCCGCCGGGCGCGCTCCTTCTCGATGGCCCAGCCGGGCTTGCGTCCCATGGCGCGCTCCTTGCGGCAGGCAGATAGTCACGGTCCAAGGGATCGCGCAAGCGCCTGAGGCATTGAACCGTACCGCCGGTTCGCGCATCCGTGGCGGACGTCTGTCGCCATGCGGATCCACCCCTGTATTCCGGTCGACGAGACATTGCCGTGTTGACCCCGAACCTTCCAGGGCCTAATCAGCGCGCACGCTCGGGGCGCGCCAGCCCGTCGCATCCTCGGAGGGGTGGCAGAGCGGTCAAATGCAACGGACTGTAAATTTGCCCGTCGAGTCTAATTCTCGTTAACATCCCCTTGGACTAGCGCCATTATTCTCTAGTGATCCACTAGGGAGGATAACGATGCTTACTTTGCGGGATGCCTATCAGGACTATCGCAGGAGCAGGGAAGACGAGCTCAGCCCCCGCTCTCTTGTCTGGTACGACCAGAAGGTCCGGGTGCACCTGAGCCACCTGCTCGACACCGAGCTGGACCAGATCACCCCAGGATGTGCCGAGACCTCCACGAGGGCCTGAGCCGCTCATCCGGCAAGAGCTCGGCGAACCGCGTGGCTAGAGTGCTCAAGGCGATCCTCAACGACGCCGGGCGGGCCACCGACCTGCCCCGAAACCCGGTCTCGCGGGGCATCCGCATGAACAAGGAGGTGCCCGCTGTCCTGAGGATCACGATCGAGGATCACCGTGACCGTCATTCGACCGTAGGCCCAGAAGCCGCCTCCGAGGATTGCGGCAATCCCCACGACTATCCCGACAAGGATGACCATTCGGCGGGGCTTCCACAGCAGCAGGGCGACGAATATCCCGAGGCCAAGAACCCAAGCCAGAGCCGTCATACTGATCCCTCGAGCGGGCGTCTGAAAAGCGCCTCGCTGGAAGTTTGCCGTGTTGACCCCGAGCCTTCTAGGGCATAATCAGCGCCGACGCTCGGGGCCTCTGGCCTGGCATCCGCTGGAGGGGTGGCAGAGCGGTCAAATGCAACGGACTGTAAATCCGCGCGTTCTGACTGATTTCTTTCGGTTTTCTTGGAAATCGCGCTCTTCGAGCCTCTCTATAGATCAAAGAGTTGCCGGCCATTTGGCAAACGCCGGCGCATCTCTGGCTATGACTTCGGCGAGTGCCGGACCGACGCTAAGCGCCGCTCGGCGATGACCTGGTGCGCGGTGCGGGCGGCTCGCCGGCTGCGCTCGCCTATCCACCGCATCCACATTTGGTGCCGCCGGTGTCGGCCGATGGCGATGCAGATCGGGTGATGCTCGGGCAGCAGATAGCCGAACTCCTCGTCGGGCAGGTGTGCCGTCGCGACGAGAAAGCGGCGCCGGTCGCGCTCTTCGGCTGCCATTCGCTTGCGGTCGATCGCCACCCGCTGCGCCGGCGTGTGCGGATCCGGTCCGGGCTCGTCGTCGCCGATGCCCTGTGGGGTGGCCCGCCCGGTGGGATGCTTGCTCCGAGGCCCGGGGCGGAATCGGGGTCCGGTCATGCCTCATCTCCGAAATTGAGGCTGCCGAAAACCGTCTCGAGCCGCCGGCGCAAATCCGGTTCGATCGGGATGTCCTCGGGCCGATCGCTGTAGTCCTCACCATTGAGGCGCCTGCGCCGGCACCGATACCCGTCCTCCTCGAGTCCGTAGACCACGATCGTCGATCCGTCCCCGAGCTCGAGGCGGATCCACGCGATGTCGACCTCGCCGCGGTCGTCGCGAGTAGTGACCCGCCGGATCTCCGGCAGGTGCCGGCGGAGCATGACCACCTGGTGCGACGTCAGCATGCGGCGGCCCGGGCCCGGGCGGCGGTCTCGGCGAGGCGCTCGTGGGCCGAGAGGCGGGCGCGGCGCTGGAGTTCGGTGTCGGCAATCTCGCGGGCGACTTCGGCGCCGGCGTCGCCTCGGATCTCGACCAGGTCGGCGTTGGTGAGGAGGTGCATGCCTGCGCGGATGCGCTCCATCTGGCGCGCCTCCGAGGGGAACTTCGGCGTGAGGCGCCGATAGCGGGCGAGGGTGCTCATGGGGTCGGGGGCTCTCTGTCTTTCCCAGGAGATTGGTCTGGATGCTCACAACCCAAGCCGCCGACGAGCGGCAAGGATCTCGTGCGCGGAGGACCGCATACGCTGCTCGAGTTCGGCGAGCACGACAACCCGGCCACGCCCGACGGCCTGGATAGCGGAGGCCGTGAGGGCGATCCGGTAAGCGCCGACGCGGCCCCGGCTGTCGCAGGTGATCGTCGCGATGAGCAGGTCGCCGATGGCGATCGGAGATGCAGGCCTGATGCACCAGCCTCCGATCCCGTCGCCGGACTCTACGACCGCGCCGGGAAACGCCGCCTCGATCAGGATCCGGAGGTCGTCGGGAGGCGTCATCGGCGCAGGCCCGACACGAAGGCCAAGAGGCGCCGGACATCGGCGACGCGCGCGGCGTGGCTCTTTGCCAGGCGCCGTAGCTCGACCTGCGCCTGCCATCGCTCGACCGCGGACATCGGCCGCGGCACCGGGCCGCAGTCTGCCGACCCGCACGAGAGGCAAAAATGCCCGGCGTCGTCGACGGACTCGACAGGCCACTCGGCCGCGATCGGGTCGCGGCGGACCTTGACTCCGAAGTCGACCTGGTCAGACCCGCAGGATTTGCACTCGTAGACGACGGCGCCCGACCTGATCGAAGTCGGCGCCGGCCGCAGGAGGAACTCGGCGGCGTGCGCGAACACCGTCGCCGGCGCCAGGAACATCGGCTCCTCGATCGCCGCTTGCCCGCAGGCCGAGCAGCGGCCGAAATCGGCGGCGATCTCGTGCAGCACCATCGTCTGAAGCGCGGGCGACCAGCTGCCACGCGCGGCGAACTGGACAGTCTCGTAGCCCCACTCGGGGCAGCTCAACGTGTCGACTGGAACGCGGCCGTGCGACGCGGCCATCAGCCGCTGGAGGAGGGCATCGCTCATCGGGTCCACCCGGCCAGGTCGCGGACCGCGGCCATGCCGTGGCTACTCTCTCGCATCACGTCCAGAGGCGCCCTGCCGTCGAGATCGCGGTTCCGGGCCCGGAGCCACGTGGTCTGGTCGTAGGCGTCCGGCATCGGCTTCTTGATGGCGCACCTGATCTGGAGCAGCAGTTGCATCCGGATCAGGACAGCGTCCGGCACCCGCACGCGCTCGCGCATCCGCGCCGCGCGGAGCCATTCGCGGAGAGTCGGCAGCGTCGGGCCGCCGAGGAGGTCGCGCTGCTCCTTCTCGGCAAGGGCCCAGTCGCGGGCGACGCCGGCGAATGCCCGTAGGCACGGGCCGCTCATGTCGACGGGGTATCGGGTGTCGAAGTCCATCTCGCTATCTCTCTGCGCTGCGGGCCGGCCTGGCCCTTCGGGCAGAGGGTTAGGCGGCCTGCTGCGCTTCCTGCTCAGGCGCGCACTTGCGCCGCCCCGGGCCTCCTGGCGCCAGCTTTGTGAGCCCGTCCCGGTACATCCGCGCCGAGATCGCCTTTCGCTTCGCCCGAAAGGACGCCGCGGCGAGGTTCTCGGCCTGCGTGCCCCAACGGAGGTTCGAGGGAACATTGTTCAGGGGGTCATCGTCGGCGTGGAGGGCGACGGCGCCGGCCGGCGGCACCCCGTACCAGGCCGAGCAGACGAGGCGGGAGACGAGGAGGATGCGGTAGCCGCGCCACCGGACGCTCCGCTTCTCGTAGACGACACCGGACGACGAGACCTGCCGCGTGAGGGTCCCGAAGGTCGGCTTGGCGCGCTGGCCGGTCGGCTTCAAGCCGTCGCGACCTCGTCTATGAACCCGCCCCCACGACGACGCCCAGATGCCCGGATACCCGGGCACCTCGCGCCACTCCTCGACCTCGCCCATGCCGACCCCCCGACGTTTCGGGGGAGATAGGCCCGGGGGATCTCGCCCCAAACCAGGGGGCCCGGCCTCACCGCATCCGCTGCCCGCGGCTCTTCTGCCGGCGCTTCTGCGTCATGAGCTCGGCC
This sequence comes from Amaricoccus sp., assembly GCF_036846665.1. Lineage (NCBI taxonomy): Bacteria > Pseudomonadati > Pseudomonadota > Alphaproteobacteria > Rhodobacterales > Paracoccaceae > Amaricoccus > Amaricoccus sp. Next base: position 8,755 of record NZ_DAIUBO010000032.1, read on the forward strand.
GCGCGCTGCTTCATCCGGGTGAACTCGGCCTCGCGCTGGCGCTGCCGCTCCCGAGCCTGCTGACGCTGACGCGCCTCGTTGCGGGCCCGCTCAAGAGCCGCGCTGCGCTCCCGCTCCTCCGCACGGGCGCGCTGGGCGCCGAGGCTGGGGTTGATCCGCCGGACGAGCGCCTTCGCGGCCCGCTTGACCCGCTGCAGGGGTCGGCGCTGGTATGCCGCCGACGCCTCGCGCTCGCGCCGGAGCATCTGGGCGATCATCTCGTCCTGCGCCCGATTTCGCCGAGCCTGGTCCTGTCGCGAGGCGCGCTTCTTGGCGCGCTGATCCCGGACAAAGGGCTTCCGGAGATACTCGCGCATTTGGCCGATGCGAATCCGGCGCGCGATCGGGCCGTTGCGGTACTCCTGCTGCTCGCGCTCATGTTGCGCCTCGTGCAGGCGGCGCATCTCCTCGCGGCCACGCTCCCGGAGGGCACGCTCGCGCTCGTCCGCCCGCCGGGCCAGCTCGCGCTCGGCGGCAGCGAAGCGCTCGCGCTCGGCGGCGAGGGGATCGACCCGGGCCATCACGCGACCCTCCGCCAGGCGCGGGGACCCGAGCGGGCAACCCCGGCGGCGTCAATCATCGCCTCGGCGATCGTGGCGGCGTCGAGGCGGTCGAGCTCGTAGAGCGCGCCGGTGTCGCCGACGGCGACGTCCCGGATGGAGCCAACGGCGCCGAGGGCGACGTCGATACCGACGGTGGCCGGGGTGGTGGTGCCGGCGAGCGCGCGGGCGGCGCGGCGGGCGGCCGCGTCGACGACGGCGCGGCTGGTTGCGGAGAGCGCGATCATGCCGCCACCGTCCGGCGCCGGCGCAGGCTGGTGTTGTAGGTCTCGACCGCGGTGAGAGCGGCGGAGGCGACATCGTCACCGATCACGACGACCGCAGCGGAGCGGCTATGGCGGTCGTGGATCGCTCCGTCGTAGAGATGGAGATCGTTGAAGTCGTCGACGAAGCCGTAGCCAGCGACGGTCGCGTTCTCGAGCGCGATCTGGTTGATCCGGTTCATGGCGTTGGTCTCCCTCTTGCCCGGGCGGCCCCTCGCCGCCCCGAACAGGAGGTAGGATCGGCCCCGCGGTGCACTCAAAGGATCAGAGGAAGGTTCTGGCGACTTCGGGAAAAACCGCAGGAAAACCGGCCGAAGATTTTTGCGCTTTCACGAATTTCGATCGAGTGCGCGGAGTCGGATCTTCTCGTGCGCGGTCGCGTTCCGGCGGCGCTCGAGTTCGAGGAGGACAGCTGAGAGCACATCCTGGTCATCGCAAGGCAACGGGTTCGCGCCGTCGCCGAACACCGCATGGAGCACGTCGAGGATCTCTGCCGAGCTCATGCCGGCGAGGATCGGGCCGGTTGCGTCGAGGGCTGCGGCGCGGCGCTTGTCCTCCTCTTCGAGCAGCGCCTGCAGCAGCAGGCCGTGCTCGATGCTCGTCCGTACCTGGTCGCGATATTCTGCGAGGGCCTCGGCGCGGGCCTCTGCTCTGGTCTGTCGTCGCCAGGTCATCGGGTGCGAAGCCAGGCGAGGAGGATGGCCGCGCCCATCAGGGACACGGTCGTCGCGTGGCAGGTGGTCTCGAAATACGGCATCGGTCTCTCACGCTCGGCGGCCGGGCCCGGCCCTCGTGGGAGGGGGCGGCCCGGCCGCGGGCGGAGGTCAGGACTCCAGGTAGCGCGTGCCCGTGTCCGCTTGCCATTCAATGCCGAGCATGCGGTCGAGGCGACCGGCGACACGGGACCAGTGCGCGCGCTGGTCGCCGCTCAAAATGTCGAACGCCTGCGCGCGGCGCCGGGCCTCGAGCCATGCGTCCTTGCCGGGCATCTGCATCAACAGCCGGATCGCATCCTGCCGCTCGCGCCGGCGGCGCCGAAACCAGCTCATCTTCGACATCCCCCGTCCCCGAAAAGGAAAATGCCCCGACCGCGAGGCCGGGGCAAATCCTGATCGGTGAAGTGGTTGACGCTGCCGGCGTCAGAACGGGATCTCGTCCGCCATCTGCGCGCCGTTCGCCGGCGCCGCGGCACGCTGCCCGCCATCGACCTTCGAGCCGGCGAACTGCAGCTCCGCGATCCGCAGCTCGAGGCTCAGCCCCTTGCCACCGTCCTTCGCCTGGTACTCGCGCTGCGAGAGTTCGCCGCTCACGAAGACCTGGCCGCCCTTGACGAGCATGGGTGCCAGCTTCTCGGCGCGCGCGCCCCACACGGCGCCGTTGATCCAGAGGGTCGACTTCCGGTCGCCGAAGCCGGTGTCGCTGGCCAGGCGCACGTTGGCGACCTGCTGCGAGCCGACCGTGCGGAGCTCGGCGTCGGCGACGACGCGGGCGAGGGTGGAGAAAACGTTCATGTCTGTCTTTCTTTCTGGTGGGTGGGGATGAAGGCTCGCGGCCTCACGACGAGACCGCGACATTCGGCCTCGCCTTACTCAGCGGCGAAGGCGGCGAGGCGGGAGCCGCGGCCGCGCGGCGCCGGCGATTGCTCGAGCACCGGGTCGTCGCCGGCGGGGGTGACGTCGCGCATCTCGGAGCGCACCGGGCGGACGTCGATCACGTCGTCCTCGTCGGCGACGCTGTCGACCTTGATCGGCCACTTCCGCTTCTCGATGTGGAGGACCGTCTTCATGGCCATCGCCGAGAAGTGCTCGCGCCAGATGGCCGCGGCCCTGCCGCCGGCCTTCCAGGCCTCGGAGTATTTGTTCCGGTGCGCCTCGACCTCGGCGACCGTTCGCACCTCGAACGTCGGCACGCCGCCAGCCCAGTGGGTGATGGCATAGAAGGCGATCGGCTCGCCGCGCTCGCCGAGCTTGGGCTTCACGATCAGCCTCGGCTCGGTGCCTTCGAGGATCTCGTACTCGTCGTGCTCGTAGATGATGCCGACGTTGACCGCGGCGATCGCCGGGTTCGCCAGGGCGTCCGCGACGGTCACGACGACGGCGAGGTCGAGATCGGCGTCCCGGGCACCCTCGTACTCCTCAGCCCACCGATCCTCGATGCCGAGAATCTGAGCCGCCTCACTGGCGAAGCACCACCCGGCGGCCCTGACCGCCATCGACTTCGTGACCATCCCCCACCCCAAGCAGACGCCCTGGCGGGTGAAAGATTGGTTCGTTCCGGTTCGGCCGAAGGCGATCAGGCCAATCTCTTCAGCATGCCGACAGCATCAACCACGCCGACGAAAAGGGCCCGATATCCCTGGTGGAGGGATCGGAAATGCTCGTCGTCCTCGTCATCGTCCTGCTCTCCGGAGACGTCGCCGTCGTCGAACAGGACGGACTCGACCAGGCCGGGTGCCGCGCCCTCGGCGAGCTCGCGCTCGACGCCGGCGCCGTCGGCTACCGGTGCATCGAGCAGGCCGATGTCTGAGCGCGACATCCAGAGGCGGATCCTGCTCGCCCTGGCGCAGACCTTCCATCCCCGCGGCATCTTCTGGACGGCGGACACCGGCACCGCGCGCAGCATGGACGGCGCCAGGGTGATCAGCTTCGGCTTGCCGGGTCAGTCGGACATCCAGGGGTGCCTCGACGGCCGGTGGATCGGCATCGAGGTCAAGACCGCGAAGGGCAAGCAGCGGAAGAGTCAGGTGGCGTTCCAGCGGGCGATCGAGGCCGCGGGCGGCGTCTACCTCATCGCGCGATCGCCCGAAGCTGCCGTCGAAGGGATCGTGTCCGCACTCAGCCCGGACGACGATCGCAAGGCCGCGGCGCGCTAAACTCCCGGATCATCCCCGTCCTCGACCATGAAAGGCTCGTTGTTGCACGACGAGAGCCATTGGACCCGCAGGGCCCTGATCCTTTCGTCGGGTAGTGCGATCCAGACCTCGCCAGGCTGACGGCAGCCGGCGCAGCGCGTCTGCGCCTGGAGCTTGCGCAGCACCAGCTCGGGCGCAAGCCGGCGCAGGCCGAGCTCCGGCCGGAAGACCTGGCGCCGCAGGCACCGCGGGCACCACAGGGTCAGCAGCGCGCGTTCGTCGAGGAGGTCTCTGATTCGGATCGGCATGGGTCCGAACATATGGCGAACATCGACCAAAATGCACCGCTCGAAGCGAGGCCATCGGCTAAATGCCGCGCGAAGCATTTTCGGGATTGACAACCAGGAAACGAGTCCGCTGCGTTTCCCCTGATTCCAATGGGTTAGCCGCTCATTTGGCTAACTATCTGTTAACAAAAGGTTAACGGGATCTATGGGATTCCGTGCTGTCAACCACAATATCTTGTCGAAGCGAGAATTTTTCGTTTGACCCGCAGGGTGTTGCGCCCTTCTACTCCGGGGCGAGCGGAATGACGCGCCACCAGCCGGGTCTGGTACACCCGCCGGTGGCCGGAGTTTCGTCCTCACGCTCTCCTGGAGGGTCACGTGGGGCGGTCGTCGGGGTTGTTTTTCGGTGTCTCCCTCTCAAGAGGCACTAAACAAACGAAAATCCGGCGCTGTCAATGGCCCTTCGCTCTTGACAGAGGATTTCCCCTCATGGCAGCGATGCCGAATCACCCCCCGAATACCGTCCTCGCCTGCTTCCGGATCGTGCGCGACGAGTCGCACTGGCAGCGCCGCAAGCGCTTGCTGCGTGCTGTCGCTGACGAGGCGGTCGGGCCGATCTGGGCTCGCACGACCTCGACGCTCGTGTTGCGGAGCCGTCGCGAGATCGAGGACCTGAAGACCACCCTGGTCTGGAAGGCGGACCTCGACGACGGCGACCGGCTGCTGCTGGTCGAGATCACCGGCCAGGACAGCGCCCGCTTCGGGCTCGACGAGGAGGAGGTCCTCGACATCCTGCTCCCGCCGAAGAAGAAGCCGTCCGAGCCGGACAGCAACGGCGGCGCCGAGCAGGCGTGATAGGCTACCCGGGGGCTGCGGCCCCCGGTCCTTCTTCCGAGGGAGAGGCTGGTGGCGGACCAACGGAGATATGGGGCCTATCCTGGCTTTGGCGGCTATGCTGCCTCGACCTTCAGGCGCCTGCCGCGAGCGCGGAAGCTCGAGGTCATGGAGAACTGGTTCCTGGGACACTTCGAGGACCCGGCGAACCGGGTCTCCTACAACTCCCGGGAAGGCGGCTACATCTGGGTGCCCGATCTCGGCCCGCACGATGCCAATGACCAGATCCAGGTCGAGTTCAGCGACGTCGCCAGCCTTGAGCTGATGACCGAGGCCGTCGATGCCGTGCAGGCGGACGGTGTCATCGACTGGGCTTCGAGCGACTACTTCAGGGACAACGAGGGCCTCCCCTACGACCTTCCCATGTCCTTCAAAGGCCGACCTGCTGCCGGGACCGCGCCGATCTTCTCCTCCGCGGTCGGCGCGCACCCCATCGGTTGGACCGGAGCTATCGTCGAGCCTGGTGTCGTGGAGCCCGGAATCTTCGAGGACGAGCCGCAAGTTAGTGAAGAGATCGCCCGCCGGGCGATGCTTGATCGGCTGGACCGCCTCGAACAGATGATTGCCCCGCTGGTCGCCCAGGTCGGGATGATGGGCCACAACGGGCCGCCTGGTCCGATAGAGGATCCATACATCCCCGATCGCGATCTGCGCCCCGAAGACCCCCCACTGAACGCTCGCGACATCTTCGTTGTCAACATAGCGATCCAGGAAGTTCGGGCGCAGGCGCGAGCAGCCGAGCCCGATCAGGAAATCGTCGAGAAGAGCCAGGGCGTCCTCGCCAGGGCCGCAAAGCAGATCGGCCGGTGGTGTATGATGTTCGCAGACGAGGCGGTGAAGTCTGCGGGCAGCGCCACGGGCAAGGCCGCCGCCCTCCTCGCCGCCGGGACGATCGGATGGCAGCAGCTGGGCCCGGTGGTGGAGAGCGCCGCGGCATCCATAGCAGCTTGGATCCAGACGATCCCGATCCCTTGGTGATCGTCTGTCTTTCTTTTGATCAGGAGAACAGAGGCCGACCCGGCCGCCCCTTCCTTCCTGACGGGCACAGTATTGAACCACCGGTCAGTCGAACCGAGTCCCGGTTAACGACGATTTTTGGGTCGAAGATCCGCGCCGGTGTTAGATGGATCAGCGGCGCGTTTCTGCGCCGCCCGATCCTGGAGACCATTGAATGACCTGTGAATGCTGCGCCGATTGGCGCTTGGATGTGCTCGTCCGTCTCAACGATGAGGATATTCTTGCGGAGCCCTACATCGACAGAGTCATGCGTGTCGAGGAGCTCACCGACACGGAGCTGCTCGAAATCGAGCGGACCTTGGCCGCCGGCTATGCGCGCGAGGTCGCATGGGTCGAGCTCGAGCGGCGGGGCGTCGTTTCGTTCCCGTGATCCGGCTCAGATCAGCCGGTCGAGCATCTCGGCGAAGCTCTCGACTGGCGGCGCCAGGACCGGCTCCGGCCGCGGCAGTGCGGCGGCAGCCTCGTCTTCGCGCCGTGCGCGGGTGAGCCGGCTGACCAGGTGGAAGAGGAGCTGGCCGCCGGCCTGGGCGAAGGGGAGGTAGCCGAGCTCGTCGAGCACGACGAGGTCCATGCGGCAGAGATGGTCGGCGAGGCGGCCCTGTCGGCCGGCGCGGGCCTCGGCCTCGAGCTTGTTGACGAGGTCGACGACATTGAAGAAGCGGCCGCGGGCGCCGCCGCGGATGCAGGCGCGGGCGATGCCGACGGCGATGTGGGTCTTGCCGGTGCCGGTGCCGCCGACCAGGACGAGGTTGCGCTGCTGGGCGAGGAAGCCGCCGCCGGCGAGGTCGCGGACGAGGGTCTCGTTGATCGGCGTGCCGTCGAAGACGAACTCGTCGATCTCCTTGGCCATCGGCAGCCTGGCGATGGCGATCTGGTACTTGATCGAGCGGGCCTGCTTCTCGGAGAGTTCGGCGGTCAGCAGGTCGCTGACGACGCGCTGCGGCTCGTGCTGCCGCTTCACGGCGGTGGCGACGATCTCGTCATAGGCGGCCCTCATGCCGAAGAGCTTCAGGTCGCCCATGGTGGTCATGATCGCGCTTCGCTCCATCATCCGCTCGCCCTCCTCAGGCTGTCGTAACGGGCGCAGTCGGCGGCGGGCTCGTGCCGCAGCCGCAGCGCCTCGGGGGTCATGATCGTCGCCGGCGGTCCGGGGTCGCGGCGCCGGGAGAGGATATTCAGGATGACATCCGCCGAGTGGACGCCCTCCTTCAGCGCCTCGGCACAGGCGGCCTCCACCGCGGGCAGGCCGTCGGTCAGAACGGCGCCGAGCACCTCGACCATCTGCCGGTCGCCATCCTGAACGGACCGCAGCTTGCGGCGCACCCGCTCGAGCGCGCCCGGCAGCACCCAGTCCTGGAAGGGTGCGCCATTCCTGAGCGCGCCCGGCTTGCGCGCAAGGACCGGCACGTAGTGCCAGGGGTCATAGACGGTCTGACCGCGGCCGAAGACCCGGCGATGCTGCCCGACGATCCGCCCGTCCTGGCGCAGCTCGATCCGATCGGCATAGGCGCGGACCTCGACCGGCCGGCCGACCGCGCTCGCCATCACCGAGTACTTGTTGTTGTCGAAGCGCACGAGACAGGTCTTCGACGGCGAGACCGGCGTCGAGCGGAAGCCGTCGAACGGCCCCGCATAGGGCACCAGGCTCGGCCGTTCCGCCTCGAACATCTGCCAGATGGTCTGATCGCGGACCTCGGGATGCGGCTGCGCCTTCGCCCAGGCGATGCAGCGGTCGACGAGCCAGGCGTTGAGCTCCTCGTAGCTCCTCACCCGCACCCGCGGCGAGAAGAACCGCTGCCTGACCGTGCCGACCTGGTTCTCGACCTGCCCCTTCTCCCAGCCCGAGGCCGGCGTGCAGGCAACCGGCTCGACCAGGTAGTGCCCGCACATCTGCTGGAAGCGCCGGTTGTAGTCCCGCGCCTTGCCGACGAGGATCGCGTCCACCGCCGTCTTCATGTTGTCGTAGATCCCGCGGGTGCAGGTGCCCTTGAAGAAGGCGAAGGCGCGATCGTGCGCGTCGAACACCATCTCCTGGCTCTCTCTGGGATAGGCCCGCACGAACAGCATCCGGCTGTGGCAGAGCCGCACCTGCGCCACCTTCACCGTCACCGTGACCCCGGCGATCAGCACCACCTCGTGGCTCCAGTCGAACTGGTAAGCCTCGCCCGGCGCGAAGCTCAGCGGCACGAAAGCCGCTGCCGTCGCCGCGGCCCGATCGCGCTGCCAGCCGGCCGCGTAGCGCCGCACCGCGTCGTAGCCGCCCTCGTAGCCGAACTCGCGTAGCTCCTCGAAGACGCGGATCAACGTCAGCCGCTCCCGGCTCGCCCGCGCCGCATTCACCGCCAGCAGCCGGTCGAGTTCGTCCCGCCAGGGCCCGATCTTCGGCTGCGGCTGCACCTTCCGCTCGTAGACGAACTCCGTCGCCCCGCTGCGCACCACCCGCCGCACCGTCTTCCGCGAGACCTTCAGCTCCCGGCAGATCTCCTTGATCGCCTTCTTCTGGACGAAATACGCACGCCGGATCTTGGCGATCGTCTCCACAACCAGCATCCCAATCTCGGCTCCCGATCATCCCTCGGGAGCACTGTGGACCCACACGCCAAGGGGGTCCCTTTTGGAAGCCGATCACCCCACAAGCGGGGTCCTTATTCCACGCTGATCAACAACGCCGAGAGCGAGCTCGTCGCGGATCGCGGACTGGATCTCCCAGGACAGGACGGTGTCGTGGGTCGGCCCGACCAGCTCACGCACGATCTGGTCGAGCTCCCGGTCGCCGACGTGGCGGGCCTCGATGCGGGGGTCGAGGGGGGACATGACGCGCGTCATCACCGGTCGTCCCGGGCGACCGCGGCGATCGCCAGCAGCAGCGGCGCGTTCGCCGGCGACATCGCGTGCCAGGCGCCGAGGGAGATCAGTCGGCGCCGGTATTCGCGGTCGTCCTCGCCGGGCTGCTGATCCGGCGCCGACGAGGAGAGCCAGACGCCGATCGTCATCGCGTGATCGTCGCGGCGCTTGGTGAGCTTGTCGTCGAGCATCACGCGACCTCCCCGAGCCGGCTGAGCTCCGACAGCAGCCGGATCCGTCCATGACCAGACGGCCCGATGGCGTGGATCTCGGCGAGCATCGTCATGGCGATGCGCCAGACGGTCGCGTGGATCGTTTGCTCAGGGTAGCCCGGGTAGCGGAAGCTGCCGCGGAAAGCCGCCCGCTCCTCCGTCGTGAGCCGAGCATCGACCTGGGGCCTGAGCGCGGCGAGGGCCTGGCGCTTCGTCATCGTCGAGATGATCCAACCGGACAGGTCTTCGCTGATCCGAATGGCCTGGGCCGGGATGATGTCCTGGGGGCGGGCCTCGGCCGGCAGCATCGGCGGGACCGGCGATGTGAGGTAGGCGTCGATCAGGGCGCGGCGGAGAGGGGTGAGGTCGAGCATCACGCCACCCTCCGGATCTTACCCCAGCCGGGGACGGTGGTGAACTCGGCGCCTGCCACCAGGTCGGCCTCGTGCGCCGCGACGAACTCGAGCCACGCGCCCATGAGATCGCCCTTCAGGACACGACGAACGGGCACCGGCCGGCCGGCCTCGAAGATCTCGAACTGGTCGCGGCGGATCACCTGACCCGGAAGCTTGGTACCGCGCCGAATGAGGAAGTCCTCGGCGGTCTTCGACAGCGAGAAGCCGCGGCGATACGCCTTGCCGCCCCGGTGCTCGATATCGGCGCCGCGTCCCTCGAGGTCGCGAAGGAAGGCGTTCTCCTCGCCCTGGTTGCGAAGAGGTCGGCCGAGGAACTCCTCGGCCAGACCCTTGAGGATGGAGACCGAGACCACGCCGTCGGCGTCGCCGATGAGATAGTCGCGGACGAAGGGCGCCCAGATGTCGTGCTTGGCAAGGTGTTCGTCTCGGAGGGCGATCAGGGATGCCGGCAGGTTCAGCCCCTGCTGGTACCAGTCCCGCGCGCCCTGAGCCATCCAGAGAAGCATTGCCTCCTGGCCTTCCTCGCTCTCGAGCCAGTCGGCGAACTTGGGGTCCGCGACCGGTCCGTCGCCGGCTTCACCCGGCTTCCTGAACCGGACGAAGAACGGGAAGGGGACGATGCGGTCGGTCATGGCGCGGTCCCGAGAGACAACCATCGGCAGGTAGTTGGTGGTGAAGAAGAGCTTCGCCCGGCAGATGAACTCGATTGACTCCGCCGCGCCGACACCGCGGGCCTGGATGGTGTCGCCACCGGTGATGCGCTTGAAGGTGTCCTCGTCCATGACGTCGTTGCGCCCGAACTCGGCGCCGATCGCCGCGCGGACCTTGGAGAGAGGGATCATCGCGCCGTCGTGGTCGTTGGCGCCGCGCTTGTGGCCGCTGTCGACGATCAGGCTCGGCTTCACGCCGCCGGCGGCATTCCCGAGCACCCGGCGCGCCGACTCCATGAAGAGCGTCTTGCCGTTGTCCCCGTTCTCGCCGCGGCGCTTCTCGTTGCCGAGCAGGAAGAAGGCCGCCTTCTCGTTGCGCTCGCCGGTCATCGAGTAGCCGCAGGCGCGGGCAAGGCAGGCCAGCTGGTCGAGATCCCCGCCAAGGTTCTTCGCAAAGCCATCGCGGATCCGCTCGACGTCGGCCTCCGGGTTGAACCGGATCGGCGTGCGGAACGTCAGCATGTCGCCCGACGAGGGCGCCTGGAGCTCGAGCGTCTTCAGGTTGAGCGTCTTCCCGTCGCCGACGTTGATCAGATGGGCCGACCGGCGCGGGTTGAACTCGTCGGCGCTTCGCGTGAGGTGGATCTGCGCGTAGCGAAGGATCGTCTCGGGGGCGTTCGACATCCTGCGGAGCTCGATGCCGATCTCCCCGCCCATGTCGCGGTAGAACATCCGGGCGTAGTGAAGGGCGACGGTGTGCCCGCGGGAAATGCCCGCCTCCCAGCGACCGAGGTCATAGGCGCGCCAGGCGCCGTCGACGCAGGCCACCTCTCCAGAGGCGTGATCGGCGAACTCCTCGCCGAGCCGGACCCAATCGAGATCCTGCGGCATGGAGGAGAGGGCATCCTGAGCGGCCGAAGCGGCGTCGAGGGCGTCCTTGGCCTTCTCGGCGTCCTTCTCTGCCTTCCTTTCGGTGCGGTCGAGCTTCGCCTCGAGCTTGCGCACCTCGGCGTTGGCGGCGGTCGCTGCGGCCTTCGCCTTGGCGGCCTTCGCTGCCTTGGAGGCCTTCTCGTCGACCTGAGATTTCGGGGTGGCGTCGGCCTCGGCCTTTGCCCTGGCGTGCGCGATGGCGGCCTTTTCGGCCTTCTTGCGGGCAGCGACGACTTCGCTGCGCAGGTTTTCGATGGTTTCCATGACCAGAATTCGCCTGTTGGATCGGTTCAATTTGGGCTGTTCTTCCGTGGCCCACCCCCGGGGAGCTACCCCGGGGGCTATTCGAACCAGCAGCCGAACAAGACGGTTTCGCCGTCTGTTTTGATATGGGTCCGGAGCGAGTTGGTCGCGAAACGGCATGAGGGCTGTTCAGGCGGGTTCTGGAGAAAGTTCCAGGATTTCCGGGCAAAGATTTTCTTTTGGCTTCCTATTCGATCAGGAGTACTCCGACGGGACGCGGAGCCATCATAGGTCGATCATAGGGTCGATCATAGGCAAAACCCTTTGTATATGCTCTATATTATTCCTGTTCTATGATGGGTATGATGGGTATGATCGATAAGAGAGACTATACGCGAGAAAGAAAAACAGAAAAGATATGCACCCGGTACGGCACTGTAATTCAGCCGTGTGAGGGGGGTGAAGAGTGTGAGTTTTTTTCCGGAATTCGTGCGCCGTGTAGACGGGCCGAGTGGCCATCATATCCGTCATACCCGTCATAGGGGCGTTTTGAGGCCCGAACCATCGCGCCTATCTCCTTCTGGTCAACAGAGGAGACCAAGTAATGCGCAAGTACCTTCACCGTAACGCCCGCTACGTCCCCGCCCTCCTGAGCCTGGCGCTCGGCGAGGTCTCGATCCTGCTCGGCGCCGCGATCCTGGTCGCGGCCCTGGCCGGCTGATCGGGAGATTGCCATGCGTCCTGATCACGGCAGCCCCGTCCGCGTCTCTTACCACGTGCTCCAGCGCATCTCTCAGCGTGCCGGCGCCAGCATGGATCCGGCCGAGGTCCTCGCGCTCATCCCGGCCGCCGACATGGCCCGGATGGAAGCCGGCGAGCACGTCACCGCGCGGATCAAGCGGCTGGCGCTCGACGTCGTCTGCCGCGACCGGTGCCTGACCACGGCGATGCACTCGCACCGCTGGCGGACGGCTGGGCCGCGGGTCGACGACCACGCCTGGCGCCGGGCCCGGAGCCCGAAGCGGCCGGCGCCGCGGGTGTGCCAGGCGCACCTGGATGCTGACGAGGAGATCGTCGTCGGTGGGCGGGTGCGGAGGGTGCCGGCATGAAGATCGACCGCGCCCGCCTCCGCATCGTCCGCCACCTCGAGGCTGGCGACCCGGAGCAACCGACGGTCGGCCTGGTCCTGGCGATCGGCACCCACCAGTGGGAATGCTGGCCGATCACGGCCATCACCGAGCACATGCTGCGCGACTGGGCCGACCGGCGCCTCGACCGCGGCGGGGCCGACGAGGCGCAGGTGCTGGCGTGGATCGAGAGGCAGTTCGTGCGCGAGGAGCTGCCGAAGCTCTCGGCGCACCAGCGGATCGCCATGATCAGGGACGGGCTGCTGGTGCCGGTGATGCCGCATCCGGGCCGGGACGTTGATCGAACGGGTCTCTGAAGAGTGACTCAAGCCCCGACGCCTGCCGCTTCTCCCCACCCTCGTCGATCCGGAATGCCAGCCTCGTGACAATGTCCGAGAAATGGTCAGCGAGGACCGACAGGTACTGCGGGGTGACCTCAGCGACGTACTTTCCGTCTTGGTCGCGACCATTCCCATGAACGCAGGCGTGTCGAAGCCGAGTTGATTTCAGGACAAGGTCACGGGCCGCCTTTTCGCCCGGAAGAAGGTGATGACCTATTGCGGCCCGCAGCATGCCGTTGACGAACTCGAAGCGGTGGAACTGCATCTTTCTGAGCTGAGCCACTACTATGTTCCGCGCGAGGTCCGGCTCGGCGGCTACTCGCGCCAGCGAGACGTTCGCTCCCTTCAGCTCTGGATGCCATTTGATGATGGCTGCAACGACCTTCTGGTCGCCATGGGCCAGATTGACGACAGCATCGGACAGGTAGGCCTCGAGAATCGAGAACAGCTGGACGAGAAGCATTCGGTTCCCGGCAGACACATATCGATCGTCGCTGATGTTGTTGAGCATCAGGCGCCACTCCTGCATGGACGCATCGAAGATGCCCCGGGGGTGCAGCTCCGGCTCAAGCTCGTCGATCCATTCGTCGTAGTGGTAGTCGAAGTGCTCGAAAGTCCCTGTCTGCGATGGGTCGTCGGTCAGGAAGACTTCCCACCCTCCCAAGTGGGCGCGGATCGTCGCGGAGAAACTTTCGGCGCAGGTCTTGCAGTCAAGCTCTATTTCAATGGTCGCCTCGCCGTCGGATGCCCGCTCAGTGCTGGTATCTGCTACCGGGACTTCCTCTGGCCAGGCGTCAACCACGTGACCGCACCGCGGGCAATGCATGACGACGTGGAACTCTTCCTTGATTGTCGACACCCTCGTCTCCTCGTTTGCGTCGACCATCTCCCGGAACCATCTCTCCTGCAAGCCGCCGCCCGCGGGGCACTCAAGGCCAGCGCAGCGGCGGCATCGAGCAGGGAAAGACAGACAGATGAACAGCAAGGAGAAGACCCTCCTTCACATTCGCCGGGTCGCCGAACTGATGGGCGACAGCGCACAGGAGATCATCCGGCGCGGCACCGCCCACGACGCCTCCAAGCTCACCTCCGGCGAGCTCGGTCCGCTCGCGGAGATGGACGCGCTGATCGCCCGAGATGGCAACGTGCCCTTCGGATCCGAGGCATACGAGCAGCGCCGCACGATGCTCGGGCCGATGCTCGATCATCACTACGCGCACAACAGCCACCATCCCGAGCACTACCATAACGGCGTGTCGGGGATGTGCCTGTTCGACGTCGTCGAGATGCTGATGGACTGGAAGGCGGCCAGCGAGCGCGGCGAGCAGTCCAGCATCGGGATGGAGGCGGCGTTCGCCAGGTTCGGGATTCACGGCCAGCTGGCCGATGTGATCCGGAACACCGTCGAGCGGAGAGGATGGGAATGATCACCCCCGACCGCATCAAGGCGTTCTTGGACGACTTGGCGCTGGTGTCCGCGAAGCATGGGCTCGAGGTCTATCCAGCTCCGACAGGTGAAATCGCCGTTGCTGAAATCGCCACGCGGTCCGGCTGGGAGGGCTACTACGCCTGCGACACGAAGTGCACGGGTGAGCGCTGGACGATCGGCCCCTATGACCATCATGCCAAGTGCAACGGGTGTATCGCCGACCAGTTCAGCCTGAACGTCTCCACCATCACCGGACACCAGCGCATCGCTCTGGCGCGGTCGCTCACCGCCATCAAGGAGCAGGCGACCTACAAGTCCGACGTGCTCCGGGTGATGCACCAGAACGCCGCGGCGCTTCATCGGCGCGGCCGCATCACCGACGCCGAGATGCGGGAGTTCGACGAACTTTGCCTGATCTCTCCCTCGAGCAGGAGCTGACCATGCCCTGGCTCTCCATCTTCTCCTGGCGTCTCGTCCACCTCTCCGGGCCGTGGGCCTACTGCGAGAACTGGCTCACCGGCGCCCGCGAGGCGGTCTGGCTCGGGGGTACCCGGGCCGACGTCGACCACGACTGGCTGGCCGGCGCCGCAACCTTCGCGGCCGGGCCCGATATCCCGACCGAGAGACAGGAGTGACGCCGTGATCCGCCCGACCGTGAGCACCTGCAACACGACCGACCGCAGTGCCCCTCGCGGTCGCAGCAATTCCGGGCCCGCCCTTCGCACCCGCAACATCGCGCAATTTTATTGCGCGCCGGGGACCCTGGCAGGGGGCCGGGTATCGTGGGTGGGCGGGCGATCCCGGTGTGTCGCGCGATAAAAAGTTGCCGAAAATGGACCCATCAAGCAACAAGGTGAGGCCCTCGCGCGCCGCTAAGCCCCGGAAGAAGGGCACGGTCCTGTCCGTCTCCGAGATGGCCGACCTGCTTGGTGTCAACCGCGGAACGCTGTCGCGCTGGCTCGAGGTCGAGGACTGCCCCTACATCAGCCGGCCGGACGTGCCCGGCGGCCCATGGGAGATTTCGGCGCCGGCGGTGATCGAATGGTACGCCGCCCGCCGCGAGCGCCAGGCCGTCGAGAAGGTCGCCGGCAAGGCCGCTGACCGCACCCTCGATCAGGAGCTCGATCCCACGATGATCGACATCGACGAGGCCAAGCGCCGCAAGGCAGTCGCGGACGCCATGATCCGCGAAATCGATCTCGACCGCACCGCGGGGTCCGTCGTCCCGATCTCCGACATCGCCGAGATCGTCACCCGGGAATA